>CABQAB010000159.1 GCA_902461985.1 uncultured Bacteroidales bacterium
GGCGGCAGATTCCTTTTATGAGGCGGAGGATTACATCCGCGATTATGATGAATTTTTGAATACAATCAAAGGAAAGACGCACATTCAGGGCATGGTCAACCTCGGTGCGGAACTCTCCTACAACCAGTCGCTGAGGGCATTCTATTTAGACTGCCGCAAAGACGGAAAACCTTGTCTCAATGGGAGTTATATGCTTTTGGACGAGGCTTCTGTTACAGGAACGGCGAATATACTCATGGCTGCGGCACTTGCCCACGGCCGTACAACGATTTACAACGCTGCCTGCGAACCTTATATACAGCAGTTGTGCCGTCTTCTTTCGGCAATGGGTGCGGACATAAGCGGAATCGGTTCCAATCTCCTTACTGTCAACGGGGTGGAATCGCTGCACGGGGCTTCGCACAGAATACTCCCGGACATGATTGAAGTCGGGTCTTTCATAGGCATGGCCGCCCTGAACTGCAGTTCAATAACCATCAAGAACGTGTCATATGCCAATCTCGGCATCATTCCCGACTGTTTCCGCCGTCTCGGAATCAAATTGGAGCAGAGGGGGGATGACATCTATGTCCCTGCGCAGGACTGCTACGAAATAGAATCTTTCCTCGACGGCTCTATCCTTACTCTCGCTGACGCTCCATGGCCTGGGCTTACCCCTGACCTGCTTTCGGTGATGCTTGTGGTGGCGACCCAGTGCAAGGGGAGCGTGCTTATCCACCAGAAAATGTTCGAGAGCAGGCTCTTTTTCGTGGACAAGCTCATAGACATGGGGGCGCAGATCATTCTCTGTGACCCTCACCGCGCGGTGGTCATCGGGCATGACCACAGGATAAGCCTGAAAGCCGGAAATATGCTTTCTCCTGACATCAGGGCCGGTATCGCGCTGCTGATTGCCGCCATGTCCGCAAAAGGAACCAGTGTCATTTCCAATGTGGAACAGATCGACAGGGGCTACGAGAGCATAGATTCCCGTCTCAACGCCTTGGGTGCGTGCATCAAGCGTGCAGAATAAGAATCTTTCTGCGAAACTTGAGATGATAGAAATTTGACGCTTACCAAAACAATGGCTTTATGAAACGTCGTTTATCCGGGTTGCTGCTTTTTGCCGCCATATTCATTCCCGTATCGCTTTCAGCAGGCGAAGGCTACACCGTGAAGACGGTCCCGGCGGATGAGATTGCATGGAACAGCTACGTTACCGATTTGTCCGGAGTCCTTGATGCTGGACAGAAGGCGGAAATCAACTCTTGCTGCCGTTTTGCCAAAGACTCGCTCGGGGCTGAAATCGCCCTTGTGATATTGCCGGGCATAGATACGGATTCATACGGCTCGCTCCACGAGTTCGGTACGGAATTGTACAATGCTTGGAAAATAGGCGACTCGCAGACAGAGCGGGGGCTGCTGATTGTCTTCGTCACTTCTCCCGGCGAAAGGGAAATCTCGTTCGTGACGGGTTATGGTATGGAGGAGGTGCTGCCGGACGTCATCTGCAAACGCATACAGGCGGACGTGATGGTGCCTTTGATGAAGGATGGCCGCTACGCCGAGGGACTTTTGGAAGGCGTGAAAACCGCCTGCTCAATTATTTCGGGCGATGTGGTGATGCCTGAAGAAGAATCTGACGGCCCTGTTCCGGCTTACATTGCCGCATTCGTGTTCTCGGCAGTCCTGATTCTCATACTGATTGGGGTGGCTGCTGCCCGTGCGGAAAGAAAGCGTCTTGAAAAGATAGGACGCTCTCTTACCTGCAGCAGTTGCGGGGTGAGGGGGAAAATGACTTACAGCCATTATGAGGTTGTCAGGAGACCTACCAGACGCTCTGCCGGAACAGGCAGACACTATTATACGTGTCAGGAGTGCGGCGCGGAGAATTTCAAGGATGTGGTTCTGCCACGTGAGAGCGGGGGAAGCGGGATTTCAGGTCCTCTGGCCGGTGGCGGTGCGTTCGGCAGGGGATCCGGAGGCTTTGGAGGCGGCAGTTTCGGCGGCGGGTTCTCTGGCGGCGGAGGTGCATCGACGAGATTTTGACGCTTTCGGTAATCTAAAAGTTGATGCGGGTTATCTAAAAGTTGATGCGAGTTATTTTCAAAGATTTCTTAGCATCGTTTTTGCGGGGAGAACCCCGGAATAAGTTTAAAATATGGAAGATGTAGTGTTGTCAGAGGCCGTGAAGGCCTCCTGTGTTCCGTGGTGGTCGATGGTCCCTTTTGCCATTATGCTGATAATGATAGCGGTAGGGCCTCTATTCGCGGAAAAGTGGTGGAGCAAGAATTCCCACAAGCTTTTCGTTTCATTGCTGTTGAGCGTACCGTCGGCGGTCTTCATGGTCAAGAACGGGATGGCCGGCAGGCTCGAACATCAGATTCTTTTCGATTATGTCCCGTTCGTCGTGCTGCTGCTTACGCTCTATGTCGTGACCGGAGGCATCTGTATCCGCGGGACCGTCAAGCCCACTTCCGGAGTGAACGCCGCAGTGCTGGCAGTCGGCTATTGCGCCGCTTCGCTGATAGGAACAACCGGGGCTTCTATGCTCCTGATACGCCCATTGATTGAGATAAACAAAAAGCGTCAGTACAAGGTGCATATTTTTCTCTTTTTCATCGCCTTGGTCTCGAACTGCGGCGGCCTGCTCACTCCGCTCGGTGACCCGCCTCTGTTTATGCTGTATCTCCGCGGAGCTTCGTTCACATGGTTCCTGACCATGTTTCCGAAATGGCTTTTCGTCGGAGCTGTGCTGCTTCTGCTTTTCTATGTCGCGGACCGTTTCCATTATTCCAAAAAGGAAAGTCCGGAGGCTTTTGAACTGCCTGCCAGAAAGATTCCTATACGAATCCGTGGCTCAAGGAATGTATGGCTTCTCATAGCCGTTGTCGTGTCAGTTGCTTTCCTGAATCCGGGTTTCATACCGCAGATGGCGGAGCCGGATGCTCCCTTGTGGCTCAAATTCATCAGGGAAACGGTGCTCCTGCTATTGGCTTTCATTTCGTACTACACCACGAAAAAGCGCGTGCGCTATGACGAAAACAAATTCAGCTGGGAACCTATCGGAGAGGTCTGCGCACTTTTCCTCGGCATTTTCGTAACCATGACCCCTGCTCTTGTCTATTTGGAGACGGCGGAAATGAATCTGGAACATCCATGGCAGTTTTTCTTCCTTACGGGTGCGCTGAGTTCCTTCCTTGACAACACCCCTACGGCCGTGGCGTTCTACAGCGTGGCTACCGGCATGCCCGTCTCGCTTGCTGCGGCGTCGGCAGGCGTGAGCGAGGGTCTGTTCATGGGGCAGAATCTTGTGGCGGGAGTCCCGGACCTGATTCTGCAGGCGATTTCCATAGGCGCAGTCTTTTTCGGTGCCCTCACGTACATAGGCAACGGGCCGAATTTCATGGTCAAGTCCCTTGCCGAGAAAGCTGGAGTGAAAATGCCTTCATTTTTCGCTTATGTCTTCAAGTTCTCGCTGATTATTCTCCTGCCTCTGTATATCCTGATGTTTTTCATCTTTTTCTGATATGGCGGCCGGGACACCACTCGCCGCGCCGGAGCATGGTTTCTGGAGTGACGTGTGAGTCTTGTTGATAAGTCTGTGGATAAGTCCTTGCGGAGCCGCTTGCCTTTTCGCTCCGCAAGGCGTACTTTTGTTATCCTTACCCCAAGGGAAACCTGAGGTCCAATCCGATTTTTAATTTAAAATCATTATAAATAACCCTATTATCAATAAATTATGGGTAGTTCAGAAATATACATCGTCAAGAGGGATGGAAAACACGTACCCTTTTCGATAGACAAAATCAAGAATGCAATCCGCAAGGCATTCATAGCCGTAGGCGGTTTCGCAACGGAAGACGACCTTGCCGCAGTACTCTCCCACCTGAGGCTGGTGAACGGAATGAGCGTGGAGGAAATCCAGAACCAGGTCGAGACCGGTCTCATGGCCGAAAAGTATTTCAAGGTGGCCAAAGAGTTCATGATCTACCGCCAGAGGCATGCGGAAGACAGAGACACGATGAGCAAGCTGCAGTTCCTCATCGACTACTGCAACTCCGCCAATCCTGCAACTGGAAGCAAGTTCGACGCGAATGCAAACGTGGAGAACAAGAACATCGCCACCCTCATGGGCGAACTCCCGAAGCAGGGCTTTATACGCATGAACCGCCGCATCCTCGGAGACCGTCTCAAGGAGATGTATGGCAAGGAGCTTGCCGACCAGTATTTCAGACTGCTCAAAAACCATTTCATATACAAGAACGACGAGACCTCACTGGCCAACTACTGCGCAAGCATCACCATGTATCCGTGGCTGCTCGGCGGTACCATCTCGATCGGCGGAAACTCCACCCGTCCGACCAACCTGAAGTCTTTCTGCGGAGGTTTCGTGAACCTGGTGTTCATAGTGTCGAGTATGCTCAGCGGTGCCTGCGCTACTCCGGAGTTCCTGATGTATCTCAACTATTTCATAGGTCAGGAATATGGTCTGGACTATTATAAGAGGGCGGACGAGGTCGTTGACCTTTCTACGAAGCACCGTACTATCGACAAGATGATTACCGACTGTTTCGAGCAGATAGTCTATTCCATCAACCAGCCTACCGGAGCAAGGAACTTCCAGGCGGTATTCTGGAATGTTGCGTACTACGACAGATATTATTTTGAAAGTCTCTTCGGAGAATTCTATTTCCCTGACGGAAGCAAGCCGGACTGGAACGGACTCAGCTGGCTGCAGAAGAGATTCATGAAATGGTTCAATGCGGAAAGGCTCAAGACTCCGCTCACTTTCCCTGTGGAGACCATGGCTCTGCTTACCGACGGAGATGAAGTGCGCGACAAGGAATGGGGCGATTTCACTGCCGAGATGTATGCCGAGGGACATTCTTTCTTTACATACATGAGTGACAATGCCGATTCGCTTTCAAGCTGCTGCCGTCTCCGCAATGAAATACAGGACAACGGTTTCAG
>CABQAB010000160.1 GCA_902461985.1 uncultured Bacteroidales bacterium
GAGGGACGCAGGGTCCACGAATTCCGTAGCTACTTCGGCCTCGACAGGCGCTGCGATTTCGCTGGTTGCCACGATTTCGAGCAGTTCATCCAGCTGGTCGGCTGTCGGATGTACAAGTCCCTCTTTTTCAGGAGCCTTATAGACAATCGAAAGAGAGTGGTCATTGATGCAGGCGGCTGCGACCTGGTTATATGCTTCATCAGGAATGGCGTTCAGGAACATCTGTGCCAGTTCGAATTTTGCATGGGGTGTCATGAAAGCCTTATTGTTGAAGAAGTGGTTGATGAGAGGACGTACCAGCTCGGAGTTCTTGCGGGTGTCGGCAGCCTCCGCCGCCTTTTCCAGCGAGCTGAGAATATTGGTCTTGGCTCTCTGGATTTCGGATGGAGTGAAGCCGTAGCGTTTCATCTTCTCGACTTCGCTGAGGAAGGCTGTGAATGCCCGGGCATATTCTCCGTCCTTGAAAACCACGACTCCCTGAGTCACTTCGCAGGTCTCGCAGAGGTTGCCGATTCCGAGATATGCATCGAGGAACGGTGCGTCAGGCTTGCTGCTGATTTCAGCAAGTCTTTCGGACATGACTGTGGAGATGATGTCTTTGGCGAGTTCGGAAAGGAATCCGATGTTGGTGCTGTTGTATTCCTTAGGGTCGGCTTCCGTCCTCCAGAGGAGTTCAATCATGCTGTTGCTCTTTTCAGGGTCTGTCAGTATGCCGATCAGAGGTTCGTCGTTTGCAGGGATATTGATTATATCTTTTGGTTTCGGGCTTATGGCTGCCGGAATGTCGGCGAAAGTGCTCTTGATTTTGGCCTCGATGCTGTCTACATCAATGTCTCCTACGACAATAAGTGCCTGCAAGTCAGGACGATACCATGTGTGGTAGAAATTGGTGAGACTTTCCGGCCTGAAGTTCTCAAGATTCTCCTGGCTTCCGATAAGGGTGCAGCCTGCATATTTGCTGTCTCCATAGTAATATGGAAGTGACTGCTCGTGAAGTCTCCACTCCGCATTTCTTCTCGCCCTTCTCTCTTCGATGATGACGCCCCTTTCCTTGTCTATTTCAACAGGGTCGCAGGTTACGAAATGCGAGTAGTCATGCATGACTAAAAGGCAAGTGTCGATGATTCCTTCCCTCTGTACAGGCATATTGTTGAGCATATATGTCGTGTACTCGACTCCGGTCGAGGCGTTGATGTTGCGTCCGAACTCCGCGCCTATTCTCTGGAGATATTCGAGCAGGGCTTTGTCCGGGAAGTTCTTGGTCCCGTTGAAGCACATGTGCTCAAGGAAGTGTGCGAGACCGTCCTGGTCCGGAGTCTCCTGAATTGCCCCCACATGTGTGGCGAGGTAGAACTCGGCCCTCTGTGCAGGCTTGTCGTTATGTCTGATGTAATAGGTCATGCCGTTTTCGAGTCTGCCAACCCTGACTTCCGGGTCGTTAGGCAGCGGCTGCACATTCTGTGCAAATGCGACAGCTGCGATTGACGCTGTCACCAAGAAACTGATGAATCGTTTCATTTGTCCTGTATTTGATTTAATTTGTATTCGAGTTCGGACGCGAATCTGCTGTCCATTCTTCTGAGAGCCGGAATCAGGGCTCTCACCGTTTCAGCAGCGAGCCGGCGTCCGTCCGCCGGTGTGGAACTCTGTCCAAAAGCCTTTTCCGCGGCTGCTTCCAAGGTGTATTTTTCCAAGTCAGCATAAGCCGAAAGCACTCTCGCAGCATAGTCCTTGAACACCTCCCCTTCCGGAGTGAGTCTGCTTCCTCCTGATGCCCTTTCAATCAGGTGCAGTGAATACAGTTTCTCTAACTCGGAAACACTGGAACTTACGGCCGGCTGGCTGATGCCGAGTCTGGCTGCAGTTCTCGTAAAACTGAGTTCCTCTGCAAGCGTAAGGAATATTCTTAATCTGAAATCTTCTTTCTGACCGTTCATAACACTATCCTGCAAAGGTAATAAAAAAACATTAATTGTTTCTTGTCAAAGATCTCTCCCTTCGCTGTCCTATCTGCCGTCAGCCTGCTCCTTTATGCTGATTGCGACTCCTCCGCCGGGAGCGAGCCTCTCTTTGAGTACAGTCCTGCAGCTTACTTTCCGGGAGCGGATGCGGTATGCCTTCGGATTGGTCTTCCAATGTGCGTCAGGCGCATCAGAATAGATGGTGGCAATATACTTTTTCCCTTCAGGCAGAAAACTCAGGTCGATGACCGCTTCACGGCTGTTCTCGTCGGTGATGCCTCCCACGAACCACTCGTTCCTGTCTCTGGCTTTACGGGCAATCGTGACATAGTCGCCCGGCTCCGCCTCAAGAATGTATGTGTTGTCCCAGTCGACAGCCACGTCCTTGATGAACTGGAATGCGTCAAGGTGCTTTTCGTAGTTCTGATAGAGGTCTGCGGCCATCTGGAGAGGGCTGTATGTGGTGACGTAGAGCGCAAGCTGCTTCGCTAATGTCGTGCCGACCTTGGCTTTGTTGCTGCCATAGACGGAGAGGTCGCCCTCGAAGATGCCGGGTGTGTAATCCATAGGACCTCCCATAAGCCGCGTGAACGGGAGTATGGTCTGGTGGTCCTGGCGTATGCCGTTGAAAGATTCAAATTCAGTTCCGCGGGCGGACTCCTGTGCAACCCAGTTGGGGTAGGTCCGGTACATGCCTGTAGGGCGCACGGCTTCATGTGAGTCAATCATTATCCCGTACTCCGCAGCGGTCTCCGCCACCCTGTTGTAATGATTGACCATCCATTGACCGTCATGGTGTTCGCTGCGCGGGATGATAGGGCCGACATAACCGGTCTTGACCATGTCGTAGCCGTTGTCTTTCATGAAGCGGAAAGCATCGTGCATCTGCCGCTCATAGTCCGCCACTGAAGATGTGGTCTCGTGGTGCATAATCAGCTTCACGCCTTTTGATGCGGCATATTGATGCAGCTCCTCCACGTCGAAATCAGGATAGGCTTTTGTGAAACTGTAGATGAATTCTTTGGAATAGGCGTAATTGTCTTCCCAGCCTTCGTTCCAGCCTTCGACTAAAACGGCCCCGATGCCATGTCTGGCTGCGAAGTCTATGTATTCCTTCACATGGGCAGTGTTCGCGCCGTGGTGTCCGTGAGGCTTGAGGTTGTTGTAGTCCGTCTTGCCGATGACGATGTCCTGACAGTCGGTGTAGGACCATGTGGAACCTCCGCCGGTGAAATATTCCCACCATACTCCTACGAATTTGGTAGGCTTTATCCATGAAGTATCCTCTATTTTGCAAGGCTCGTTGAGATTGACAATCAGATTCGATGCGAGAATGTCACGCGCATCGTCGCTGACTATGACGGTCCTCCACGGAGTCGTGCTTCCTGTCTGCACATAGGCGAGCGTGCCGTTCTTGTCCGGAGTCAGATGCGCACTCATCATGAATGTCTGTGGATTGAGGTTTAGATGCATGGCAGGATAGTTCACCAAAGCCGCTTCATGGATGTTGATATAGAGCCCGTCGTCAGATTTCAGCATCAGAGGCGTCTGCACGGCAACTCCGGGAGCCGGGGACTTGCAGGCGAGGGATTCGTTGCGGGCCTGTTCCATCAGGGATGGTACTTCCGAAAGCCGGGAAGTCGTTATCTGAAATTCGTTGGTGTCGTAATCTGCCGGAATCCAGAAAGCCTTGCAGTCGGAAGGAAGGCTGAACTGGGTGATTTCTTCGTTGATTGTGAAGTGTCTCAGTTCCTTCTGGACAGGGAACTCATATCGGAATCCGAGTCCGTCGTCAAAGAGTCTGAAACGCAGATTCAGAAGCCAGCCCGTGCTGCGTTGCTCAAGAGCCACGAACAGTTCTTTGTGATTGTCGCGAATCTCCCGGGTCTGTCCCCATACCGTGGTCCAGGTGGTGTCGGATTCGTTTTCTTCAGTCGCCAGAATCCGGAAGTCCCTGCTGAAATCATATTCCGGGCGAATGAAAAATCCCAGTTTACTCTCTTTGACGACATCTTTCCCCTTGTATTTCAGGGAATACACCGGACAGCCTCCTTCAGCCAGACGGAAATCCATTTCAAGGTTTCCATCCGGAGAACCGAGTTTCTGTGCCATAGCCGTAAGCGAAAGAGCCAGAGCCCCTATCAACAAACCGATTTTCTTCATAGAATATATTTTTCTCCAAAGTTAATCTTTTTTTGCGTGTGCCCGTCACATATCAAAAAAAGTGGCCGACCCAAAAGTATTTGAATTGTCATTTCGACTAAGCGAAGCGCATGGAGAAATCTTCTGAAAGAATAGATATCTCTACTACGCCCTTCGGGCTTTGCTCGATATGACAGACTTTTGAGTCGGCCTCTTATGGATTCAGGCGTCAAGCCTATTTGTTTGCGAGTCTCTTGTAAGTTTCGAGACGGATCTTAGCGAACTCTTCGGTCTTGGCGAGAAGTTCGGCAGCCTGGTCAGGATACATCTTGTAGAGAGAAGCGAATCTCACCTCGCCTTTGAGGAAGTCCTGGAACTTGCTCCAGTCCGGTTCCTTGGAATCGAGGGTGAACGGATTCTTCTCCGTGCCTTCAAACTCAGGATTGTATCTGTAAAGATGCCAGTAACCGCACTCTACGGCGAGTTTCTCCTCTTTCTGGCTCAGGCCCATACCCGCTTTCAGACCATGGTTGATACATGGAGCGTAGGCGATGATGAGTGAAGGTCCGTCGTAGGCCTCGGCTTCCTTGATGGCATTGAAATACTGTGCAGGTGATGCGCCCATGGCAACCTGTGCCACATACACATAACCGTAGCTCATGGCCATCATTCCAAGGTCTTTCTTGCGCACCTTCTTGCCTGAAGCGGCGAATTTTGCGATTGCACCTGCAGGGGTGGACTTGGATGACTGTCCGCCGGTGTTGGAGTAAACCTCGGTGTCGAGCACGAGAATGTTCACGTTCTCACCTGATGCAAGCACATGGTCGAGTCCGC
>CABQAB010000161.1 GCA_902461985.1 uncultured Bacteroidales bacterium
TGTACAAAAAGCATTAGATAATTTGATGCAAAATAAAACAGTGTTACATAATTGTTCCTCACAAGTTCGAGCAGTTTTCTCTTGCTCATCACAGTGTAGGTCAGATTCAGTCTCGCGAATTCGTACTGGTGGGACGGGAATATGCCAAGAGTCTCTATGAACCAGTCATACAGCGGACGGTGCACGTCAAATTCAAGGGTGCAGATGGAATGGGTGATGTGCTCGATACTGTCGCACTGTCCGTGGGTATAGTCATACATCGGATAGATACACCATTTGTCACCGGTCCTGTGGTGGGATGCGTGCACTATTCTGTACATGATAGGGTCCCTGAACATCATGTTCTTGTGAGCCATGTCGATTTTCGCACGCAGCACTTTTTCACCGTCAGCATATTTGCCGTCGCGCATTTCACGGAAAAGTTTCAGATTCTCCTCCACGCTCCGGTCACGGAACGGGGAATTCTTGCCAGGCTCGTTCACTGTTCCCCTGCCGATTCTGATTTCCTCCTGGGTCTGGTCGTCCACATAGGCCAGTCCCCTCCTTATCATATCTTCCGCCCACTCATAAAGCTGGTCGAAATAGTCGGAAGCATATCTTTCCTCGGCCCACTGGAACCCGAGCCATTTTATATCCTCCTTGATGGAATCAACATACTCGGTGTCCTCCTTTACAGGATTGGTGTCGTCAAAACGCAGGTTCGTGCGTCCTCCATATTTCTGGGCCAGTCCGAAATTGGTGCAGATGCTCTTCGCGTGGCCGATGTGCAGGTAGCCGTTCGGCTCCGGCGGGAAACGGGTAACTATGCTGTCATATTTTCCGGAAGCGAGGTCCGCTTCAATGATTTCCTCGAGAAAATTAAGCTGTCTCGGCTCTTCTGCCGCGGGTACTTTGTTGCTGTCTTCCATAAAGCCTTGGTTTTGTTTTCGAAATATCTTACAAATATAGGGAATTTTGCTAAATTTGTCTCACTTTTGTAAAATTGAGACAATATGGCAGCCATTCAATCCATGACAGGATACGGAAAATCCTGCATCGAAATTGACAATTACAGACTTATCATAGAAATCCGTAGCGTAAACGGAAAGAACGCCGACATCAGCATCAAGAGCACGATCCTGCCGAAGGACAAGGAAATAGCCGTAAGGCAGTACCTCGTCCAGAAACTCAACCGCGGTTCCATAGAGGTTTTCATAAACTGGCAGCAGATTGCCGACGGGAACGACAGCGTCTTTGACTCCGGAAAGGTCATGGGATATTTCAATGCGCTAAAGGACATCTGCGGCAAGGCTTCCGCTGAAGACCGGCAGCTGTTTGTTGAACTGCTCCCGTCGCTGCTGAGACTTCCGGATGTGACAATCTGCCAGAAAAAAGCCGAAATCATCAATGACGACAACTGGGAGAAAGTCTTTGCCGCTATTCAGGAAGCCACGGAAAACCTTCTGGAATTCAGGCTCAGGGAAGGTGCGGTGCTCAAGGCGGACGTGACTGCAAAAGTCGGGAGAATCCTTGAACTTTCACGCCAGGCGGAAGCCTACGAAAAGGAGCGCATCGACGCCATAAGGGAAAAAATCGTCAGCCGGTTTGAAGAGCTGAAACTGGAAATAGACAAAAGCCGCCTGGAACAGGAGATGATATATTATATCGAAAAACTGGACATCAACGAAGAAAGGGTGAGGCTCAGGCAGCACTGCAGCTACTTCCTCGACACTCTCGAAAACGAGGAACATCCCGGCAGAAAATTAGGATTCATAGCCCAGGAAATGGGAAGGGAGATAAACACCACCGGTTCGAAGTCGAATATGGCAGCCATGCAGAAGATTGTGGTAAAGATGAAAGACGAACTCGAAAAAATCAAGGAGCAGTCCCTGAATATCCTTTGATATATTATTGTAACATACACATAAACAACAAAGTAAAACAAATAAGACTATTGTCATGAGTGATACGTTAATAGAAATCATCGGCTACGCAGCCACTCTTTCCCTGCTTTTGGGATACTTGCCGCAGACCCTGCACACCATCAGGACACGCAAGACTGACGACATCGCGCTCGGCACTTTCCTTTTCATGGGGCTTGGCTCCGTGCTGTTCTGTCTGTACGGCATTCTTCTTAGGGCATGGCCCATGGCTATCGCCAACGGAATCACTGCCGTATGCAGCGCAATCATATTGGGCATCAAACTCCATAACGACCGTAAAAAGAGGAACTGAAGTTTTATCATTCAAATATTAAAATGTCATTCGAATCCGAACGCATCAATTTCACGGCACTGACTTTCGATGATGTGCTGCTTGTACCTTCCTATTCGGAAGTCCTCCCGAGAGAAGTAAGCACCAGGACCCGTTTCAGCCGTCACATACCGCTCGAAGTCCCTATAGTCTCGGCGGCGATGGACACAGTCACGGAATCTGCGATGGCGGCCGCTCTTGCCCGCAACGGCGGCATAGGAGTCATTCACAAGAACATGAAAATCGAAGCCCAGGCCGCTCATGTCCGGGAAGTCAAGAAAGCATCCTGCGAGTCTGCCGGGACACCCTGCACGGATGAGGACGGAAGATTGAGGGTCGCAGCGGGAATAGGCATCACCGCCGACGCGCTCGAACGTACGGAGGCATTGGTGGAAGCCGGTGTGGATGCCGTGGTCTTGGATTCTGCCCACGGCGATTCCAAAGGCGTCATACAGACCCTCAGGAAAGTCAAGGCGGCATATCCGGACTTGGACGTGGTAGTAGGAAACATTGCCACAGGCGATGCCGCACTGAGACTTATTGAAGCGGGAGCGGACTCGTTGAAAGTAGGCATTGGACCCGGTTCGATCTGCACCACAAGAATCATCGCCGGAGTGGGTGTGCCACAGATTTCGGCCATTTACGAAATCTACAGGGCAGCAACGGGGACAGGAGTACCGGTAATCGGTGACGGAGGCATAAGATATTCCGGAGATATTGTGAAGGCGCTCGCTGCCGGAGCTGACTGCGTGATGCTCGGCTCCATGTTCGCGGGCACGGACGAAGCTCCCGGAGCAATGATTGAAGAGAACGGTCATAAGTACAAGTCCTACAGGGGTATGGGATCTCTGGACGCCATGAAGGCCGGTTCAGGAGACCGCTATTTCCAGGACGGCCGCACGGTAACAAAAAAACTTGTACCGGAAGGTGTGGTGGCCCGCGTGGATTACAAGGGCAGCGTGGCAGACATCATCTACCAGATTGCCGGAGGCATACGCTCCGGCATGGGCTATTGCGGAGCCGCTGACATCGACTCCCTCCACAATGCCCGTTTCGTGCGCATTACAGCAAACGGACTTGTGGAAAACCATCCGCATGACATCACCATTACCGCAGATGCCCCGAATTACCACAGATAGAAAATGAGGACTCAACATTCCGACGGCAAAAATGTTTAACGGATTCTAAACCAAATTGGCATAAAAATGACAGAAAAGATACTGATAGTCGATTTCGGTTCGCAATACACCCAGCTCATAGCCAGAAGAATACGGGAGTTGAAAGTGTACAGCGAAATCATCCCCTATTTCCGTTTCAAGGGTATTGAGTCCGTTGCCAAGGACAAGGATTGTGACGTCAGGGGAATCATACTCAGCGGCAGCCCCTGCTCCGTAAGACAGGAAAACGCCCCCTCTGTTGCCTTAGACGGCATCCGTGGCAACATTCCCCTGCTCGGCATCTGCTACGGGGCGCAATACTTGGCATATTCTTCGGGAGGAATGGTGGAGAAATCCCCGTCGAGGGAATACGGACGCGCGAAGATGAGCGTTGCAGACGCTTCAGACCCGTTGTTTGAAGGAGTAGGCGCACAGTCACAGGTCTGGATGTCACACGGAGACAGCATCACTGAAATTTCTCCACACACCTGCGTAATCGCGTCTACGGACAACCTCAAGGCAGCCGCCCTGCGTTTTGAAGGCGAGCCCACATGGGGACTGCAGTTCCACCCCGAAGTCAGGCATAGCGAGGAAGGCTCGAAAATGATTTCCAACTTCGTGCTCGGCATCTGCGGCTGCCACGGAGAATGGACTGAGGAATCATTCATAGAAAGCAGCATTGCCGGTCTGCGGGAGCAGTTGGGAACGGACAAGGTCGTACTCGGTCTTTCGGGCGGAGTGGATTCAACGGTGGCTGCCGTCCTGCTTCACAAAGCCATAGGTGAAAGGCTCCACTGCATATTCGTGGATTCCGGTCTGCTCCGCAAAGGAGAGGCTGAATCCGTTATGGAGTCATACAGAGGTATGGGGCTGAATGTGCGCATGATTGACGCATCAGACAAGTTCCTTTCTGACTTGCAGGGAGTTACCGATCCCGAAAAGAAAAGGAAAATCATAGGGCATGACTTTGTGGAAGTATTCGAACGCGAAGCTTCAAAAATCAGGGACGTGAAATGGCTTGGCCAGGGCACGATTTATCCGGACGTGGTCGAATCCGCCATGGTAAACGGCACGGCCACAGTCATCAAATCCCACCACAATGTCGGCGGTCTGCCTGAAAAGATGGGACTGAAGGTAGTTGAGCCGTTGCGTATGCTCTTCAAGGACGAAGTAAGGCTCATCGGCCATTCCCTCGGAATCTGTCCGGAACTCATCGGCAGACATCCTTTCCCCGGTCCGGGTCTCGCAATCAGGATCATAGGGGAAGTAACACGGGAAAAGCTGGAAACACTCCGTGACGCCGACAGGATTTTCATCGACACGCTCCGCAAGGACGGTCTTTACGACAGCATCTGGCAGGCCGGGGCAGTCCTGCTGCCTGTGCGCAGCGTAGGGGTGATGGGTGACGAGAGGACCTACGAAAGCTGCATCGCCCTGCGTGCGGTCACGTCCTCGGACGGTATGACGGCCGACTGGGCACGGATTCCTTACGGCACCCTCGCCTCCGTTTCGGGAGATATCATCAACAAA
>CABQAB010000162.1 GCA_902461985.1 uncultured Bacteroidales bacterium
GTCCTTTCCGCCTGCACCCGTGGCGAGTCATTCTTCAAGATGGAGAGCCGGTCGTTCAGATCGTTCATGCGCACAATCAATTCACTGTAAGACTCGGATTCATAGTCCGTTCTCGATGAAAGCTCCGCTGTCATCCTTTCATATTCCGCCTCGATGTCGAACATCTCCTGAAAAGCCGTCATAGCCTCGTCAATGACACTTTTGCCTTTGTGGTGTTCCATTATCTGGGGCAGATAACCGATTTTCACGTTGCCGGGGACAGCGATTCTGCCGGAAGTAGGATTCTGCAGTCCGCAAATCAGTTTGAGCAGAGTTGACTTCCCTGCCCCGTTCTTCCCGACAAGACCGATTTTGTCCTGCTCGCTTATATTGAAATTTATGTCCGAAAGCAGGGTGAAACCACCGTATGCAACCGTGACTGAATTGACCGATATCATAGACTAATCTTCACTTGCAGCACCTTCCTTCTTACATATCAGGATGCTGAATTCATAGAGTAAATACAGAGGCAGAGCCACCACGAACATCGAGAGCAGATCTGCCGGGGTTATACAGGCCGCGACAATCAATATTGCCACCAAAGCATACCTGCGGTACTTTTTCAACATTTCCTTAGTCACCAGCCCCAGCTGGGACAGAATCAGCATGGCAGCCGGAAGTTCGAACGCCACGCCCATTGAAAAGAGTGACGAAAAGAACATCGACATATATGAATCCAAGGAAATGGTATTCGTAACCATCTGGCTGACAGAGTAGTTGTCGAAGAAGTTAAGTATGAACGGCAACAATATGAAATACCCGGTGACCAGACCGGCATAGAAAAGAATCCCGGCAAAAAGGAAGGCCGACCTGACTTTTTTCTTTTCCTTGGCATACAGGGCCGGTGCAATGAATTTCCACAGTTCGAAGAGTATATAGGGTGCAGTGATGATGACCGCAGCTATAAGCGAAACCCTCAGATGCACCATGAACTGGGCTGAAAGTTCAAAATTTATCAGTTCAATCCGCGATTCTATGCCGAATATGCGGTACGGCAGGAAGGACGGGGTAGCCGGTGCGAGAACGACAGCATCGAAAAAATAATCCTTCAGGAAAAACAGCGCAAACGCTACGATAAACACCGCAAGTGCCGAACGGAACAATGTTCCCCTCAGCACTTCAAGGTGATCCCAGAAACTCATTTCGGCAGAGTCCGTCCCAGGCATAAATTATTCCGACTTCTTATCCTCGGTTCCGGCAGTCTTGGAACTGTCTTCAACCGGAGATTCGATTTCCTTTTTGATTTCCTGTATTTCCTTGTCGGCATCCTTCATTCCCTGCTTGAAACTCTTCATTCCATGCCCGAGTCCCCTCATAAGCTCAGGAATCTTCTTTCCTCCGAAAAGAAGCACGATTACAAGTGCTATAATAACAATCTGCCACGGGCCGATCACTCCAAGAGGTAAAATCGCAATCATATCTGTTCTATTTAATATTTTATAATCTGAAATAAGGCGTCAGCACTTCCATCAGGTTCGAAGGACAGCGCACAGGTCTCCTCGACACCGAATCGATGAAACCGAGTTTGACAGTCCCGGTACAAAGAAGCACGTCATCCTGGTTATATATTTCCGTCTCGAAACTGATTTTCACTGTAGGCAGTTCCCTCAGACGGGTAACAATTCTGAGTGTGTCACCGTATTTTGCAGGAGACTTGTATTGTGCTGAAACGGCCGCAACCGCAGTCATGACGCCTTCTTCTTCAATACGGGTAAGAGCAAAGCCTATGTCCTCCATGAGTTTAGCCCTGCCACATTCGAAATAGCGGATGTAGTTTGAATGATGGACAATCGCCATCTGGTCAGTCTCGTAATACCTTACCTCAAGATATAAAGTCGATTCAATCATCAGCGTCTACTTTTTATAGGTTTCAAGGCTCTTGCGTATGCTCTCGATTTTGGTAGTCGCATCGGACTCTTTCTTCCTCTCGGCTGCAACCACGGCTTCCGGGGCATGGGCTACGAATCTCTCGTTAGCCAATTTGGCTCTTACGGATTTAAGGAAGCCTTCGAGATAATTCAGTTCAGCTTCAAGCTTGCTTATTTCCTCAGCCTCGTCCACAAGTCCGGAAAGAGGTACGAACACCTTGAGAGTACCGGACATGAATGAAACTCCAGCCTCTGAATCATCGATTGAGACTTTATGGTCTATCTTGCTGATATTGGCCAGTTTGACAATAACCGAAGACAAGGATTCATCGTAGTCGCCGATAACCGTGAGAGCGAGGCTTTCCTTTGGTGATATACCTTTCTGCTGACGGATATTCCTGACTCCGGCAACCACCCCGCAGGCCTGCTCGAATGAAGCCAGCAATGCGCGGTCAGTCTCCCCGGCCTTCGGGAAGGAAGCGAACATGATGGTCTCGCCTTCCTGTCTCTCGCGTATTGAATGCCAGAGTTCCTCCGTGATGAACGGCATTATAGGATGTATCATCTTCAGAAGCTGCTCGAAGAAATCTATGGTCGCTTCGTAAGTCGCTGCATCTATCGGAGAACCGTATGCCGGTTTCACAAGTTCGAGGTACCAAGCACAATAGTCGTCCCAGAACAATTTGTAGACTGCCATCAGCGCGTCCGAAATCCTGAATTTGGAGAAATGGTCGTTCACCGTCTCAACCACTGAACTCAGTTTGTTGGCGAACCATTTGACTGCCACAGCGGAAGATTCGCTCTGCGGAAGTTTCCCGTCCACTTCCCATCCGTGGACAAGACGGAAGGAGTTCCAGATTTTGTTGCAGAAATTCCTGCCCTGCTCGATCTGGGATTCGTCATAGAGAATGTCGTTGCCGGCTGAGCTGCAGAGCAACATTCCAAGTCTCACGGCATCCGCACCGTATTTTTCGATAAGCACCAAAGGGTCAGGAGAATTTCCGAGGGTCTTGCTCATCTTCCTGCCGAGCTTGTCCCTTACGATTCCCGTAAAATAGACATTGCGGAAAGGCTCTTCTTTCATGAATTCGTCTCCGGCCATAACCATCCTGGCAACCCAGAAGAAAATTATGTCCGGACCTGTAACGAGGTCATTCGTAGGATAGTAGTATGAAAGGTCCTTGTTCGGCTTGTGGTCAGGATGTCCCGGCATCTCAGGGTCGAACACGGATATCGGCCAGAGCCATGACGAGAACCACGTATCAAGTACATCCTCGTCCTGATGCAGCTGGTCCATGGTGATTTCCGGGAACTTTCCGCGGGCCTTGACTAAAGCTTCATCCACACTCGGGGCAACGACTACGCTTCCGTCAGGCAGATAATAGGCAGGAATGCGCTGTCCCCACCACAACTGACGGGAAATGCACCAGTCGTGTGCAGTCTCCATCCAGTGACGGTAGGTGTTGCGGTATTTTTCAGGAATAAGACGGATTCTGCCGCTTTCGACGCTTTCCAGAGCCGCTTTTGCAAGCACATCCATTTTCAGGAACCACTGCTTCGAAAGTTTAGGCTCTATCACGGCATCGGTACGCTCGGAATATCCTATCGGAGAAGTGTAATCCACTGTCTTTTCGAGATTTCCGGCTTCTTCAAGCATCCTGGCTATCTTCTTTCTCGCCACAAAGCGGTCTTCCCCCACGAGAATCTGAGCCTTTTCGTTCAGACGGCCGTGGTCGTCGATGATGTCCAGTACGGGAAGATTGTGTCGGAGTCCGATTGCATAGTCATTCACGTCATGGGCCGGGGTCACCTTAAGGCAGCCCGTACCGAAATCCATCTCCACGTAGGTATCCTCAATGATAGGTATTTCCTTGTTAATCAAAGGGATGAGCACTTTTTTCCCTTTCAGCCAATGGTATCTCTCATCGTCCGGATGGATACATACCGCCGCATCCGCCATAATGGTTTCAGGCCTGGTGGTCGCTACTATTATATATTTGTCAGTAGGGTTTCCGTTGCCGTCCGAAACGAAATAACGCATGTGATAGAACTTGCTGGCCGTGTCCTTGTGGACAACCTCCTCGTCGCTTACGGCCGTCAGTCCGACCGGATCCCAGTTTACCATACGCACACCCTGATAGATATAGCCTTTCTCGTAGAAATAAACGAATGTGTTGATTACGGCCTGGCTCAAATCAGGGTCCATCGTGAATTTTGTCCTGTCCCAGTCACAGGATGCACCGAGCTTGCGGAGCTGTGAAAGTATGATGCCTCCGTGCTTTTCCTTCCATTCCCATGCGTGCCTGAGGAACTCCTCCCTGCTGAGGTCTTCTTTCCTGATGCCCTCGGCCTTGAGTTTTGCCACGACCTTGCTTTCCGTGGCGATTGAAGCGTGGTCCGTACCCGGAATCCAGCATGCGTTTTTGCCGTCCATGCGGGCTTTGCGTATGAGCACGTCGTTTATCGTATTGTTAAGGACATGCCCCATGTGAAGAATACCGGTCACGTTAGGTGGCGGAATGACTATGGTGTAAGGTTCCCGCTCATCGGGTTCCGAATGAAAAAAATCGTGTTCAAGCCAGTAGGCATACCATTTGTCTTCGGTCGAAGACGGGTCATACTTTGACTGCAATTCCATATTCCTGTACTTAATGTCCTTATAATAATTGTCCCGGAATGGCCTGTTTCGCATAATTTGACGGCTTCCGGACTACAGAATTGCAAAGATAAGTATTTTTTGACTAACTTCGCGCTGCTAATGATTCTTATATGGAAAACGAAAACAAACTTGACATCCAGCTGTCCAACGAAGTGGCATCAGGCAAATACGCCAACCTCGCCATCATTTCCCATTCTTCGAGCGAATTCATCATCGATTTCGCGACCATGCTTCCGGGACTGCCGAAGGCTAATGTCGGCAGCCGCATCATCATGACTCCTGAACACGCGAAAAGACTTATGCTTGCGCTCAAGGACAATGTCGAAAAAT
>CABQAB010000163.1 GCA_902461985.1 uncultured Bacteroidales bacterium
CGGTTTCTGCCAGCGGCGGAGTGCGTTCTTGTGCCAGGTATTCCCGGCGTAGCTCACTTCCATTGCTCCCGCATAGAGAGAATCATATACTTTTCCTCCGATAGAGAATGTGGTGAGGAATGAGAAATCCACAGGCCCGAGACGGAACTCGGATCCGAATGAACCCTGAAGTGCAGGCTCACGGCTTCCAAGATAGTATCTGGAATTGTTGGCTGTCGCCTTGTCTTTTGTGACGAAGTCGCTGCCATCTATCCTTTCGCCGTTGTCGTCCTTTTTGTACGCCCAATAAAGCTGTTCCCCCGTCGCAGGATCAACGCCTGCGGACTTAGGCATATAGTAGGTATAGATCGGCATCCCGACCTTTATTACACGCGCTCCCTTCGTAATCGTGTCGCTGTTCGTAAGAGCGGTAACCTTGTTCCAGTTCCTGTAGAGCATGAGAGTCGAGCTGGCGTTGAATTTACCTTTGTTAAGCCAGTTTACCCTGAACGAGGCTTCAAATCCCTGGTTGTTCATTGAGCCAACGTTGGCATTATAACCTGAGAAACCCGTCGAAATAGGCATAGGGTATTCGAGAAGCAGGTCGGATGTAACGGAATTATAGTATTCCAAAGAGAAGTTGAGTATGCTGTGGAACATTGTAGCCTCAATACCAGCATTCCATGTGCCCTTCTTTTCCCATGAAACATCAATGTTTTCGAGTGAATTCACGAGCGCTCCCGGGTTCTTTGCATTCGGCCATGTCAGATCGTAGAAAGACTGCCATGCATAGTAGGTGTCGAGGTCGTCGTTTCCAAGCTGGCCATATGACAGGCGCAGAGTCATGTTGTCAATCCAGTTCATGTTTTTCATCCATGGCTCTTCAGAGAGTCTCCATGATGCCCCGACAGACCAGAACTGTCCCCACCGGTGGTCCTTGTGGAATCTTGACGAACCGTCAGTTCTCCAAGTGCCCTCGAAATAGTATCTGTCTGCATAATCGTATGCGAGACGGCCGAAGTATGACTCTATCTTGTAATCTATCTGATAGGAGTTGCCGCTGAAGAGGTCAACTGCAGGTGCGAGTTCTTCAATGCCGGGATATACATTGTTCTTGCGGGCGACGAGAGTGTTGTATTTATAACGGTAGAATTCATGACCTAACTGTGCAAGTACATGATGCGTATCGTCAAAAGTGTTCTCATACTTCAGAATCTGATTCCAAGTCCAGGAGAAATCCCGGTTGGAGGTCTTCTGAATGCTTCCCGAGGTGCTCTTTCCATCTCCGTGCACAGGGTCGTAATAGGTGGAATATCTGGTGTTTACAATATCAGCACCGAAATTGGTAGTGAAAAGCAATCCTTTGAATATGCCCATGACAGCATCATCTCCTCCGAGATTGAAATAAGCCCTGACGCTGGCATTGTCACGGATGTTGCCGTACTTGTTGAGATAGCGGTCTCCGAGGGAGTTGAAATCTTTCGCCGTAGGACGCCCGTTCTCTCCATAGTCGTATCCCCCGGCATTGTTGCCGTTTTCATCTTTAAGATAGACAGGATAGATAGGAGCCATGAACTGTGCCGTGTACCATACGTTTGAAGTGAATGTCCCGCTGGACTGCGCCTGTGAGTTGCTGCTTGTATAGGCGTAACTTGCATTTGCGCCTGCACCCAGCCATCCGTTCACCTTATGGTCCACGCCGGCTCTTATGGATGCCCTGTTAAAATTCGTGTTCACGAGAATACCGTCTTCATTGAGGTAGCCGAGAGACATTGTGTATTTTGTTTTCTCGTTGCCTCCGTTCACACTGAATGAATAATCCTGCCTTATTGCCTGATGGTTGGTGATTGAGTCAAGCCAGCTCTCATTGTAGGCAGACACCGCATCATCATGGACAAGTCCTGTCTCGGGATCAATGAGAGTAGCCCAAGTGTAATTCTTGAAAGGATTATAATGGTCTCCGCCAAGACTTGTGCCGAACCTTTCCCGTGCAAGTTCGCTTGCTGCCTCGAAAGAATATCCATCCGACATCATGTAACCATTGCGGGCGGCTTCATAAGAAAGTTGCGCAAATTCCTTCTGGTCTACAACGTCGTATGGCTTGTAGGCCCTTGACTCGAATCCGACTTCCGCCTTGAAATTCACGTTCGTATGACCTTCAGTTCCTCTCTTCGTGGCAATCATCACTACGCCGTTTGCACCTCTGGAGCCGTATAGAGCGGCAGCCGATGCATCCTTGAGCACCGTAAGAGATTCGATGTCATTCGGGTTGATTGCCGAGATACTTCCGTCGTACGGGATGCCGTCTACAACATACAGAGGTTCAGATGAAGCATTTATTGAACCATATCCACGGATTATGATGCTTGCGCCCTCGCCAGGCTGTCCGGAACTGGTGGCAGAGGTGACACCGGCAACCATGCCTTCAATGGCTTTGCTGACGCTGGTCACACTTCTCTTTTTGAGATTTTCACTTTTGACGGAAGTTGCTGAACCCGTGAATGATGATTTCTTGGCAGAGCCATATGCCACCATCACAACTTCATCGAGAGCTTCTGACGTCAGTACCACGTCAATGGTCTTCTGTCCTTTGATTGACACTTCGGCGTTTTGATAGCCCACACATGAAAATACGAGTTTCCCGTTTGGAGAAACTTCGAGCCGATAGACTCCATCGCCGTCAGCATTCGCTCCGTTCATCGTGTTCTTCTCAAAAACAGATGCGAACGGAATCGGTTCACCGGTGGCTGAATCCGTGACTGTACCAGTTACAGTCAGGGTTTGCGCATAGACGGAAACGCCTAAAGCTACAAACACCGTGGTAAGAAGGAGTTTGATTTTCCTCATAGATTTACCATTTTAAATTGAACTTATATATTGATGTTTTCCTTTGCCGACCCGCTACGGAGTCAGACATTCACCTTACTGAGACTACGACAGTTCCTGTTCTGCCGCAATGACTTTTTTACACTACTTTTATACACTGCACAAGCACGCCAAGACCATTTTTACACATTCCACTGCACTATTAAACGCACGTTTCCGGGTGCATTGAGTCGCAAATGTGAACATTAAATTTCAAATTTGCAAATCCCGTAAGTCCTGCAATTCAGTTAGTTAAAAATTTAATCCGCTATTATTCATAGAAATCACTTGTGATTTGTGAGTTTTCGAGGAATAATTCTTTCAGTTTGAAAGCACACGGGCCGGAATCTGCCCAGGAAAAATTTATTAGAAAAACAAGAAAATTTGCATTGCTTTCCATGCACCCGGAAACGTGCGTTTTCGGGTGCGGCGGTTGTTTTACTTGGATTTTTTCGTTTTTGACCGATTTATTTGTTTGGATTTCAGGCCGGGCCGACTGGCTGCCGGGCCTGCTGCACAAAATTCACCTCAGCCTTTCATAGGTACAGACAAGAGGAGAGTTCACCGCTGTCATGACAAGCAGACCGCCGGCGGAAGCGAATTCTGCGTAATAGTCGTCCGCCCATGGAGATCCGTCACTGTAGACTCCTGAAATCAGGGCAGAATCCCCTGCCCCGGAGTTTCCGTCAAAAGGAAGTTCCCTGGAGGAAAGGTTCTCGGAGTATGAAATGGAATAAGTGCCGGAGTACGTGCTGAAACGGGCCACGTCTCCTAATTTCTGACGCAATTCAAATGTCCCGTCAGCGGCAAAGGACAGATGAATCTCTATTTCTCCCGTCTGTGCAAGATTGTCGCTGTCGGATATAAGATGCCAGTCTCCCACTATCCAGTGCATTTTCTGCTCAGGAACAGGAGCTTCATCTTTGCGACAGGCCACTGAGACCGTCAGGAACCATATAAAAGCACAATATTTCAATAGTTTTCTCACAACCAGCCTCCGTTAGTGTTTGTCATCTCGCGGGCAATCACGGATATTTCCTTGGAAATCTCCATCCCGCCGATGCTGTTTCCGCCTCCGGGACTGTCTCCTCCGGCAATGGCGCTGACCGTGAACTTGCCCGCACCTGCTTTTGTTGGAGTAATGTGCAGTCTGCCCGACCTTATCTCAGGAAAACTTTCCAAACCCAAAGCGGTTATGTCCTCTTCTGAAATAGACACACTGGAGAAGGCAAGCCCGGAAGCACTGCCTCCGAAATAGTCTTCAAGATCAACGACAAGTTCTTCACCGGTCTTCGTGACAATGTACGGAGTGCCTTCAATCTGCATCAGAAGCTTCCACGCATTGATTGTCCCTGTTCCCATTTTCCCGGAATAATCTCCGAGGCTGAATGTGCCGGAAGGAACAGCACTCTTGACGCCTGCGAGACGTGAATCCATTTCATCAACCGAAGTCAGAATCATCGAGACCATTTCTTCGTGCGTGAAATGTCTCCCTAAACGCAGCGCATACGAGACTCCCAATGCAGCCACGCCAGATACGTGCGGACATGCCATCGAAGTCCCCTGCATATATCCGTAGTTCGCCGCTGTCTGTCCGGCTTCGTATATCTGTCCGGCTTCGTCCTTCAGGTAGAGAGTAAAACTTCTCGTAGGCATTGTGGAAAGGACTTCCGAACGGCTTGGGTCACCGGCAGCAGAAATCTGTCCAGTGCCGTACTCCCCTCCCGGAGCCGAGATATTTGAGCCTGGGCCGTAGTTGGTGTAATAGGCCGGAAGATTGTCGGCAGCGAAAGAAGTCACGCAGATATAGTCCATATAAGCACCCGGATAGCCCGCCATAGGAGAACTGTCATTGCCTGCCGCAAAGACAATCAGTCCGCCGTCCATCGCGGAACAGTTGGAGGTCTCCATGAAATATCTGAAGGCATCGTGCTCCACCCCGTTGAAACGGCTGTACTGGGCATCGTTTCTGTATGCTCCGGAAGGCACCCCGAATGAACATTGAAGT
>CABQAB010000164.1 GCA_902461985.1 uncultured Bacteroidales bacterium
CTTTAAACTTTTATTGTAATTTTGGTCCGTGTTGCACTTGCTCGTTGACTCTGCCTAAACGAAAGGTTCGGCATAATCAAAATAAATTTTGCTTCTGCGCTCGGCTTTCACTATATTTGCTCGATATTCCCGAAAGGGGTGCATTTATTATTGTTTAAAACTTGTATCATGAGTGAAGAGATCGTTCCTGAAGTAATTGCTTCAGATGTAGAATCGGTAAAACCCGAACTTGAAGAAACTGTTCCCGAAGTTGCGGAGGCAGTGCAAGATGAGACTTCGCAGGAAGAAGCCGTGCAGGAGGACAAAGGGGAGGCCCAGGGAGAAGAAACTGTCGCGCAGGAAGTCGAAATACCTGATTATCAGGGTATGACCTTGTCGGAAATCGTTGCCGCCCTGCAGGAAATCACCTCATCAGAGGCCCGCATGACCCTCTATAAGAATGTGGAGGCAATCAAGTCCGCTTTTTACAAAAAACTTGCAAAGGAAAAGGAAGCAGCAATTCTCAAGGCGGAGCAGATTGCCGCTGAAGCAGAGGCCGGGAATCCGTTTGTAGCCATAGAGGAAGGATTCAAGGCAGCATATGCCGCATACAAGAAGGAGCGTGCCGAATATAATGAAAAGATGGAGCAGGAACGCCGTCACAATCTCGAACTCAAGAAACAGGTGATAGAAGATCTGAAAACCCTGATTGAGAAACAGGAGGACGTGAATACCACTTTCCCGGCATTCCGCGAAATCCAGAACCGCTGGAGGGAAATAGGTCCGGTGCCTGCATCCGAGTTCAGAAATCTCAATGAGACATATATACTGTATGTAGAACAGTTCTACGACCTCGTAAAACTCAACCGTGAGTCGAGAGACGAGGATTTCCGCAGAAACCTTGAGGCAAAGCAGCAGTTCTGCGAGAAGGCTGAGGCTCTGGCTGAGGAAAGCGATATCGTAGAGGCTTTCAAGGAACTCCAGAAACTCCACACGCAGTGGAAGGACTGCGGTCCTGTGGCAAAAGAACTCAGAGATGAAATCTGGGACAGGTTCAAGGCGGCGACAGCTGTGATTAACCGGCGCTACCAGGCTCACTACGAAGAACTCAAGTCAAAACAGGAGGAGGCTTTGGCTGCCAAGACCGCCCTTTGCGTCAAGGCTGAGGAGATAGCAGCTATGGACGTGACCGCTTCAAACGACTGGAACAGGCTTACCAAAGATGTGGAAAGCATTCAACAGGAATGGAGGACTATCGGTTTCGCCGGCAGCAAGAACAACCAGAAGATTTATGACCGTTTCAAAGCTGCCTGTGACGCGTTCTTCGTGAAGAAGAGGACCTTCTACACCGATTACAAGGACAGTCTCAAGGCCAACCTGCAGAAGAAAATCGCTCTCTGCGAGGCTGCAGAGGCTCTGAAGACCAGCACCGAGTGGAAGAAGACTGCCCAGGAACTCCAGGAACTGCAGAAGGCGTGGAAGGAAATCGGTGCCGTCCCATACAGGAATTCGGACGAGGTGTGGAAGCGTTTCAGGGCTGCCTGTGACGAGTTCTTTGCTGAAAGGGACAAGAACGCGAGGCCTGAAAACGATTACTACCGGAATCTTAAGGCAAAACGTGCGCTGATCAAGGAAATCAGCGAATACCGGAGGACAGACGCCGCTGCCGATGCCGCCGCTCTCAAGGATTTCAATGCTAAATGGTCGGCCATCGGTTTTGTTCCGTTCAAGGAGAAAGACAGGGTGAACCAGGAATACCGCGAGGCGTTGAAAGAGAAATTCGGTGTGGACGGGCGTTCAGAAGGCCGCCAGGGCCGGAAAGCCCCTCGTTCGGAGAAGGAAATCCTGATTGACAAGTTCAACAGGCTTCAGCAGGATATTGCCACGTATGAGAACAACATAGGTTTCTTTACGGCCGGCAGGAATTCAAATTCGATGATTGAGTCAATGCAGAAGCGTATTGATGAGGCCAAGGCAGAACTTTCGGCACTCGCCGAGAAAATCCGCAAAACAGAAGAGTAATGACATCGGAGACAAAAAATACCATTATAGGATTTGTGCTGATAGGAGTGGTGATGTTCGGCTTCACTTTCTATCAGTCAAGGCAATATCAGAAACAGGTCAAATACCAGGCTCAGCTGGATTCGGTCGCGAGAGCCGAGTCTCTGGAGAACGTAGTCTTGGAGGAGGCTATGGGGGCTTCTGTCGACAGTTCAGCAGCAGGCGTACAGCCTGCCGGGAAAACGTTTGTGCCGTATAAGGACTCATGTCTTAACCTATCGGCAAATGCCGAGCCGTCAATTGCAGTGCTCGAAAACGACAGAATCAGAGTTGAATTCACCACCAAGGGTGCACAGCCGTATTCCGTGGACGTTTTGGGCTATACCCGTTACGACAGTACGGCACTTTACCTTATCCCTCGGGGAGCCAGTGAATATAACATAAATGTTTATGCAGGCGAGACTATAAATACCAAGGATTTTGTATTTGAGATTGCAGAACATACGGATTCTACTCTCGTGATGCGCCTGCCTTTCAGGGGCGGTGGCTGCATACAACAGAAATATTCCCTTGCCGAAGGCAGCTACATGCTTTATAATGAACTGTCTTTCGTGGACATGGAGAATGTCATTCCCCGCAAGGTGTCATCTGTGGACCTGACGTGGAAAGCTGATATTCCCCGTCTGGAAAAAGGCTACAAGAACGAGAAACAGTATTCCAGACTGGACTATTACATCTCCGGTTCGAAATCTCCGGACCAGATCGGCAACGGCAAGAACGCAAGCAAGAGACTGGAGGCGGGCTTCGAATGGGTGGCATTCCAGCAGCAGTTCTTCTCGGCAATCCTGACAGCTCCGAAAGGTTTCGAGTCGGGCGAGTTCGGCCTGGACTATTTCGGGGAGGATGACCCTGACCGCAATCTTATGGCATGCTCGGCTACTATGAGGACTCCATTCAATATGGCTGAGGGGAACACCATTCCTTTCGAGTTCTATTTCGGTCCCAACCATTTCCATACTCTGAAGGCGTATGACAGAAAGTATGAGAAAATCATCCCTCTCGGAGGCTGGCTCGTGGGCTGGATATCCCGTTTTGTCATCATTCCGTGCTTCGATTTCCTGGGCCGCTTCATCAGCAATTACGGTATAGTGATTCTGATTATGACCATACTTCTGAAAATCGTTGTGTCTCCGCTGACAATCAAGTCCTACATGTCTTCCGCGAAGATGTCTGCAATCAAGCCTGAGGTGGACAAGCTCAACGAGAAGTATCCGAAGGAAGAGGATATGATGAAAAAGCAGCAGGCTATGATGGAGCTTTACAAAAGGGCCGGAATCAGTCCTATGGGCGGGTGTCTGCCTATGCTGTTGCAGTTCCCTATACTTTGGGCCATGTTCCGCTTCTTCCCGGCATCCATCGAGCTGCGTCAGAAGTCGTTCCTCTGGGCAGATGACCTGAGTGCGTATGATTCCGTCCTTGATTTCGGATTCAACATACCTCTTTTCGGAGACCACCTCTCCCTCTTTGCACTTCTGATGGCGATTTCGATGTTCATCTATTCCAAGATGAACTCGGCGCAGATGTCGAACGACCCTCAGATGGCCGGAATGAAGTTCATGAGCGTGTGGCTTATGCCGATTATGATGCTTTTCATCTGTAACAACCTTTCTTCGGGTCTTTCCTACTACTATCTGCTTTCAAACCTGCTGACCATGCTCCAGACTTTCATCATCAAGAAATGGGTGGTCAAGCCTGAGAAGATTCTCGCCCAAATCGAGGCGTCCAAGGGCAAGCCTGTGCAGAAGTCCAAATGGCAGCTCAAACTGGAGCAGGCCCAGAAGATGCAGGAGGCCCAGATGAAGGCTCAGAGGGAGGAGCAGTATAAGCGTCAGCGCCGTTCAAAGAGATAGTATTTGAATATCTTTTGGGCCTGGATGCCTCTTCCCCTACAGTCATTTAGTACAACTAAACTCCTTTCGGCGAAAAGGCATCTATCCTCAAAAATCTTATTCAAATTCTGATTGGAGAATATTTTGGGTCCATTTAATTGGGGTATGTGTTTTTATGTGTATCTCGGAAAATATATTGAGGATTAAAAGTGAACTGCCGCCGCAAGTCAAGCTGGTGGCAGTTTCCAAATTCCAGCCAGTCTCCGCGATTCTGGAGGCATACGATGCCGGACAAAGGGCCTTCGGCGAGAGCCGTCCGCAGGAGTTCGCTGAAAAGGTGCAGGCTTTGCCGAAGGACATAGACTGGCATTTCATCGGCCATCTCCAGCGGAACAAGATCAAACTTGTCCTGCCGTACGTCTCGATAGTCGAATCGGTGGATTCGGTGGAACTGTTGGACGCCATGGAGAAATGGTGTGAGTCCGCCTGCCGTACTGTAGACATTCTGATTGAGTGCCATATCGCGCGTGAGGAAGCCAAATCCGGCTTTGCCGTTGACGAGGCTTTGTCTCTGCTGACAGGGGAGCGGACCTGGAGTCATCTGCACGTAAGGGGGCTTATGGGCATGGCAACCAATACGGACGACGAGGCTGTTATCCGCGAAGATTTTTCTAAACTGATTACACTGAATGCAGCCCTGCAGCCCCTGAAAGGGCTTTGCCCCAACATCCCTTCAGATTTCGGCCTGCTTTCAATGGGAATGTCCGATGACTACCGTATTGCTGTCTCCATGGGCGCGAACATCGTCCGCCTCGGCACCGCCGTCTTCGGCGCGAGGCAATAGACTCAGTGCCTGTTCAGTGCGGAAAAAGGCTTGTCAGTGTCCCGCAACGAAGCTGACAAGGTCGGATGCGACGGCTTGGGATGCACCGCTCCCGCCGAGGGCTTCGCGGATCAGGGCGTAGTCGTCAAGCATTTT
>CABQAB010000165.1 GCA_902461985.1 uncultured Bacteroidales bacterium
CCTTTCAGAGCCCCTTGGAACCACATCCCTGTATTCATACCAGAAATCCCAGATGTCGCCGAGCATGTAGAGTTCCGCGGTATTCTCGGGGAGAGAGTTCAGGAAATCCACGAAACGGCGTTCCCTGTCAGCAGGATCGAGAACGTCACAGCCTAAGTGCACATCGGCTACGAAATATGTAAGATTACGCTCCATAGGCCCGTTTCAGAAAGTTCAGGCAAAAATGAATATGAGCACTGAAACGGCAGCGCAATAGAGTGCGAACCAGCACAGGCGCGTCTTTTTCACGAGAGCCACCATCACGCGGCAGGCAAGGAGTCCGGAAAGGAAAGCCGAGCAGAAGCCCGCGAGAATAGGCACGACACCCACCGAAGATTCCGAGAAGCCCCCTCCCACAATATCGAGGAAAGCCTCCCCCAAAATAGGAACAAGCACCATAAGGAAAGAGAACTGCGCGACAGTGTCCCTTCTGACCCCGCAGAGAAGCCCCGTTGCGATGGTTGTACCGGAGCGGGAAAGTCCCGGAATCACCGCCACAGCCTGGCCGAGCCCGACAACGAATGCCTGCCAATACGAGATGCCGTTGCGAGGTCCGGATTCCGGGGAATCCTCCGGAGCAGCCGGACGCCTTTTGAAGATTTTGTCCGAATAGTCCGAAAGCAGGAGCAGGACTGCAGTCACGAGCAGAGCGGCCGCCACGACATAAATCGAATCGAACAGAGCGGTCACGGCATCCTTGAAAAACATCCCGACTATGAACACAGGAATCATCGAAAGGAGAATCTTGAGGACATAATCAGTTCCGTCATTATAGGGTTCAGTTTTACTGAAGTTGCGGAAAAGTCCGTCCCTGCGGAAAAGCGAACACAACAAATCCCGAATCTGCCTGCGGAAAACCACTATCGTACTGAGCACCGTGGCCGCGTGGACCGCCACCTCGAACATGACGTCACCGCCGGCCTCTATTCCCAAAAGCTCCCTGCCTATCCTGAGATGGCCGCTGCTGCTCACGGGCAGAAACTCAGTCAGACCCTGGACAAGACCGAGCAGGAATCCTTCATACCAATTCATAGTCATTTGATTTATTGATTCTTATCAGTCTTCTTTCCACGGCACCCCATAATCGCCACAACCTCGATCACCAGACCGAGAATGATGACCAGCGGTGCCGCCACCAGCCTCTGGAAGTCAAAAATTGCATAACTGAAAACCTTGGGGTCGTCGCTCGCACCCCCGCACATAAGCATATACCCGGAAATCATGACGACCAGACCCGCCAAAAGGAATTTCAACCCCTTGGGAGTCATAGCTATACCAGACTGGTCCACCGCCTTTTTCCGGTCCGCAGTCTTTTTTTCGTTAACTTTCACCATATCGCATCAAATATCACTAAATCAAATATACAGTTCCGCCTTGTCAAGTCCCACAAGCCTGTTCACGGTAAAACAGGTGCTCAGGACACATATCAGCAGACCGGAGCCGACCACTATCAGCATCACCGCACCCAGCATCCCGGCAGTGAAAATCGAGAACAGCTGGGAAAACTGCCCTTTCAGGAACACCAATGACGCAAGAATGAACAGGACGGCGAGAAACGACGAGAAAAGCCCCTGGAATATGGATTCATAGAGGAAAGGGCGACGGATAAAGGATTTCGTAGCCCCGACCATCCTCATCGTGTGTATAGTAAACCTCCTGGAATATACGCTCAGACGCACTGTGTTGTTAATCAGCACGAAAGATATGAACATGAGCAGAGATATGAGAATCGCGAGGAAAAGCGAAATCTTGTTCAGGTTCGAGTTGAGAGCCTCCACCAAGGACTGCTGGCACACTACTTCCGCAACTTCGGGAAAAGACGCGAGTCTCTCCCTCACTACCGCCAGCGAATCCGCCTCGACATAATCAGCCGTCAAGGTAAGATTGACCGAGACAGGAATGGGCGAAGTCTCGAACACATCCAGGAAATCGTCTCCCAAAAGCGCAGCCATCTCCTTGGCACCCTGCTCCTTGGATACATAGGACGAACTGCGCACAAACGGCAGCCCGTCTATTTTCTTCTTGCATTTCAGGGATGCAGATTCGCCCACATGAGGTTTCATCATCACGCTCACCTGCATATTCTCTTTCAGATAAGAAGTGATGCTCTTCTCGGAGACAAGCAGTGTCGCCGCGATTCCGACCAGGAACAGCACCAAAGAAATGCTCGTGACAGAAGACAGGAATGCCCTCACATAGCGTTTGCGGAGTAATTTATTATCGTTCAAAGCCATAATCCGAATCAGTCCCGGCATCCCCTAAAGTCTCTGCGCGGACACCATGGACTGGCAAAGTTAGGCAATTTGTAAAAAATTATTATTATCTTTGTAGAGTTTTGTATAAATTAAAACTTAACATGGGAAATACCGTCAAAAGAGTCCTTTTCGTAAACTCCGAGATATACCCTTATCTCCCGGAGACTGAAATCGCCCGCATCGGCAGGAACCTGCCGCAGGGGATTCAGGAACGCAAGAAGGAAATACGCTCATTCATGCCCAGATACGGATGCATCAACGAAAGGAAGAACCAGTTGCATGAAGTCATAAGACTCTCCGGAATCAACATCATCATCAACGATGTCGACAGACCGCTTGTAATCAAGGTCGCTTCAATGCCGTCGGCAAGAATGCAGGTGTATTTCATTGACAATGAAGATTATTTCCACAGAAAGCACACTTTCACCGATGACAGGGGCGCGTATTTCGAAGACAACGACGAAAGAGCCGTATTCTTTGCAAGAGGCGTGCTGGAGACAGTCAAGAAACTCAGATGGGTTCCGGACATCATCCACTGTCACGGATGCATTTCCAACATAATCCCCATTTATCTGAAAAAAGCCTATATAGACGACCCCATATTTTCAGGCAGCAAAGTCATAACCTCGTTCTATGACGACATCCCGCCCGTTGATTTCAGGGCCGGATTCAAGGAAATAATCAAATACGGAAACATATCCGACGCCGACCTGGAAGTGATGGAAAAAGAGGACGGCATAAACCTTGCAAAACTCGCCGCCCGGTATTCAGACGGAATCATTTTAGGAAACGAGAACATTCCGGAAGAACTCACCGCCTTCTGTGCAGCCGAGGGCAAGCCTGTGCTCCCTTTCAAGCGAAGTTCACTGGAGGACGGCAGCTATATTGATGATTACAACAGTTTTTACGACAGCTTTTGATTAAGATGGTTTATCGGAGCAAAAAAGGCAGAATCGCAGCCGCCGTTTCAGGCATCGCTCTTCTCTGCGGAACGTCCTGCGTCAAGACCGACGGCACGCTCGGGCAGGACTACATACCTTCTTCGCATATATGGAAAGTGGCGACCGCCGAAGTGGGGCTCAAGGACATAGAGATGGTCCGCTCAAGCGAGATAGGCGGTTATAATTCCCGGAGAGTGACCATAGGCGCAATTCTGGACGATGATTTCGGCTGGAGTGAAAGGTCCTCTGCATTTCCGCTACTGCCGTTGGTAGACACCGCGACATTCAAGCTCGGAGAGAATGCTGTCTGCACAGGCTTCCATTTCGCGCTGGCGAAAGACACACTGTCGTTCAGGGAGGAGTCGCAGGAGCATATAATCCAGAACATAAGGATCTATGAACTTCTGAAGCCGCTTGATGACGACATACTCTATTCCGGCGAGGAATATGCCGGCCTTTACGACCCCGCAGAGGGAATCATTACGGAAGGCGTGCCAACCTACAACGGAGGGGATTCGCTTTCATTCAACTTCAAAAAGGAGTTCGGGCAGAAATATTTAGACGCGCTCAAAGACATGAAACTCGGCTCGACCGCCGACTATGCCGAAAAGCTTCCCGGAATATACATGACCGCGGACAGGACGATGGGCAGCGGCAGGCTCGACCTTTTCAAGGTGGCTGTAGGCACAGACGAATACAATTACCTTACAGGAAATTACGCAAAACTCAACTATCGTGCAACCTTCGATGAAAGAGGTCCGGTCGACACTTCCATCATATTCATTGCGGGTCTGTCGTCGATGATCGGAAGCGAGACGTCCTCAGTGCCGACACAATATGCCTTCAATTTCAGCAAAAGCGAACAGAGGCAGGCCGAGGGCCCGGCGACGGACAGGATATACATCGAGGGAGGCAGCGGGCTGAAACCCGTAATCCGGGCGTCTAAACTCAAGGAAACCATTGAAGAAGTGATTGCATTGAGAATGGCGGAGGACATAGAAGGATTCGGCGAGCTTCCGGATGCGGAGAAAAGAAAGACGATAAGGGAAAGGCTGAACCAGATTATCGTGAACAGAGCCACTTTGGTACTGCCATACGAACATAGCGACAACTATGAAGAGGTCAGCAAATATCCTAAAATCCTGAGTCCGACCTGCAGGCTGCTTGCCAAAAGAACGGTCGAAAACGAGGACGGGACGGAGACGGAACAGGAAGTCGTGACCTTTGCAGGTCTTACGGACGCGAGTGTTTCAAGCGAGAACCAGGGCAACATCAACCGCTCGATGAACCGCTACCAGCCTGACATCAGCCACCATGCCCAGGAACTGATACGTCTGGGCCAGGCTGACGGCGAAAGCGATGAAGACTATGCCAAAAGGGTTGCCAGCTACGACATCTGGCTCCTGATTATGCATCCCGAGACCACGACCACTTCGAACAACAACGATTCTTCGTACAACGATTATCTCAATGCTCTCGCATACAGCTCATACTACAACAACCTCTATGGCTACGGAGGATATGGCGGATACGGATATGGTTATGGCGGATACGGCTACGGGTACGACAGCTACTACAACAACTACTACAATTTTTGAAACTTAAAACGT
>CABQAB010000166.1 GCA_902461985.1 uncultured Bacteroidales bacterium
GAACACCTGGGGAGCGGAAGTGATTCCGTCGCCGAGTATGCTCACTGAAGCAGGAAGGAACGCCTTGGCGCACGATCCCGATTGTTCAGGCAATCTCGGACTGGCTATTTCGGAAGCCGTGGAAACTGCGGTGCTGCATCCTGAAGACACGCGCTACTGCCTCGGCAGCGTAATGAACCATGTACTTCTGCACCAGACGGTTATAGGTGAAGAAGCCCTCCTGCAGATGCAGATGGCCGGTGACGAACCGGATGTAGTCATAGGCTGTTTCGGAGGCGGGTCCAATTTCGCGGGCATAGGTTTCCCTTTCCTCAGGCGTAATCTCCGCGAGGGCGCGAAGACCAGGATTGTGGCAGTAGAGCCGGCATCCTGCCCGAAACTGACCAGGGGGACCTTCCAGTATGATTTCGGAGACGTTGCGGGTATGACCCCAATGCTGCCTATGTTCACTTTGGGACATGATTTCCAGCCGGCGGACATCCATGCAGGAGGTCTGCGCTATCACGGTGCCGGCAGCATCGTCAGCCAGCTGCTGAAAGACGGGCTGATCGAGGCTGAAGACGTGCCGCAGCTCGAAACTTTCAAGGCGGGTCTGCTTTTCGCACGCACGGAAGGCATAGTCCCTGCACCGGAATCAACCCACGCAATCGCCGTTGCCGTCAGGGAGGCTCTCAAAGCCAAGGAGGAAGGCAAGTCCAGAACCATTCTCTTCAACCTCTCCGGCCACGGAATGATCGACCTGTATGCCTACGAGCAGTATTTCGAAAACAAACTTCAAGACTACGAGGTTCCCGAATCCGAACTCCGCCGCTCCATCGACAGGCTTGACAGAATCATCAAATGACAATTTTGCAACCCGGTTGCAGCCGGCAGTCAATACCTTTGTCCTACAGACTCCGGTTGCAGAGAACCGCTCTGCAATCAGAGTCTACCAGATAAAACAGTAAAATTATGGCAAAAAATGATTCACGCCCGGACGAAAAACAAGTCCATGTCCGGGACAGAAGGCAGGAAAGCCGGCAGCACAGGGGACACAGTCATGAACACAGTCACGAACATGTCTCTGACGGCATCAGGAAGAGCATAATCCGCATAACCGTCTCCGCGGTCCTGCTCGCCACGGCGGTCATTGTGGAACACAGTTTCACACTCGAAGTCTGGCAGTTGCTGCCGATCTACCTCCTGCCTTACCTCACAGCAGGTTACGGCACATTGAAAGAGGCCTTCGAGAGCCTTGTGCACGGCGAAGCACTGGACGAGAACTTCCTTATGTTCATTGCCACCGCAGGTGCACTTTGCATCGGATTCATCCCCGGAGCGGAACCGCAGTTCACCGAAGCCGTTTTCGTCATGCTGTTTTTCCAGGTCGGGGAACTGTTTGAATCCATTGCGGCGGGCCGCAGCCGACGCAGCATTTCAGCACTCATGGACATACGCCCGGACAGCGCGAATCTGCTAAGGAACGGAGAAACTGTCACCGTCCACCCCTCCACAGTCAATGTCGAAGACCATATTCTCGTAAGACCGGGCGAAAGAGTGCCCTTGGACGGTGTTGTGACCGAAGGCTCCTCCTCTTTGGACACTGTGGCCCTGACCGGGGAAAGCGTACCTAAAAAAGTGGATGTCGGGGACGCCGTGTTCTCAGGATGCGTCAATCTGTCGGGAGCGCTTGAAATCGAGGTTTCCAGGACTTTCGGAGAATCAACCGCGACAAAGATACTGGAAATGGTCGAGAACGCCTCCGCGAACAAATCCCGCAGCGAGAATTTCATCTCCTCCTTCGCAAGGATCTACACTCCTGTCGTGGTGGCCGCCGCGGTCCTGCTTGCGCTCGTGCCTCCCCTTATCTCTGGTTGGGACGTTTTCTATGTATGGCTCTACAGGGCACTGGTTTTCCTGATAGTCTCATGCCCGTGCGCACTTGTGCTTTCAGTTCCCCTCGCATTCTTCGGAGGCATAGGAGGGGCGTCCAAGAAAGGTGTTCTCGTTAAAGGCTCAAACTATCTCGAAGCACTGTCAAAATTGGAAACCGTAGTTTTCGACAAGACCGGCACGCTCACCTACGGAGTCTTTGAAGTTACGGCAGTCCATCCTTCGGCCCTGTCGGAAACCGAACTGCTCCATCTCGCGGCTCATGTGGAACGCCATTCTCTCCATCCTGTCGCCGCCTCGCTCAAAAAGGCATATCAGCACGAGGCTGACGACTGTACTGTGACTGATGTCCACGAAATTGCAGGCAAGGGTGTAGAAGCGACGGTAAACGGCATGAGGGTCAGTGTCGGCAACGAAAAACTGATGACGGAAATCGGTGCAGAGGCTCATCCATGCCATAAAGCCGGCACTATCGTACATGTAGCCGTAAATCACGAATATGCAGGTCATATAGTCATTTCCGACCGCATCAAGGAGGACTCCGCCACGGCAATCGCTTCATTGAAATCATTGGGGGTCAAATCCGTTGTGATGCTGACCGGAGACCGCGAGAGCGTAGCGGCGGCTGTCGCAAAAGAAGTCGGGGTCTCAGAATACCATGCAGACCTGCTTCCTCAGGACAAACTCGTTCATCTTGAACGGCTTATGGACAAACGCAAGGGCACTCTCGCATTTGTCGGGGACGGGATCAATGATGCTCCGGTGCTGGCACGGGCTGATGTCGGGATTGCCATGGGTGCGCTGGGCAGCGATGCGGCGATAGAAGCAGCGGATGTCGTGCTTATGGATGACAAGCCGTCAAAGATAGCCGACGCGATGACGGTCGCCCGCAAGACCATGCACATTGCAAAAGAAAATACGGTTTTTGCCATAGGTGTCAAAATGGCCGTACTCATCCTGGCCACGTTAGGCGTTGCAAGTATGTGGATGGCAGTTTTCGCTGATGTCGGCGTAACTGTTCTCGCCGTACTGAATTCCATGCGGACAATGAATACTGACAACAAGAATCAGTGAAGGTCAGATTTGCAGCAAAATACCATTTTCTTTACTGTCAATAAACAAATTCATACATTTTTCTTTATTATCAATAAATAAATTTATCCATTTTTGTTTATTATCAATAAAGATTCCATTATCTTTGTGGCAAAACTGATGGCTATGGCTATAACAAATGAAATCATCAGAACCCTGATTAAAGAGGGGCAGGAGTTAATTGACGACATTAATCTCTACAACAGACCTTTTGATTTTGAAGTAAACGGGAGATATGTACTTGTCGGAGTAAGACAGGCCGGCAAATCATATATGCTGTACCAAAGGGCGAAACAACTGCTGGCAGAAGGTCATTCGTCCGAGGAATTCGTGTATATAGATTTCGATGACGAACGCCTGATAGAGATGAAGGCCGAGGATTTTGACCTTATACTACAGACCTACAAGGCGACATATACTCATAAACCAATATTGTTTTTTGACGAAATTCAGAATGTCGAGGGCTGGGAACATTTTGCACGCAGGCTGGCAAACCAGAAATACACTGTCTTCATAAGCGGCAGCAATGCAAAAATGCTCAGCCGGGACATACACACCACCTTAGGCAGCCGATACAGAGATGAAAAGATTTTCCCATACTCTTTTAAAGAGTATCTCGGGGCAAACGGAGTCACATTGGATAATGAATGGGAATTCGGAGCCACAAGATTCACCGTGCAACAGATGTTCAGACAATATCTGCTTTGGGGAGGATTTCCTGAATTGCTGCTCTACAAGAACAAAAGGCGTTGGCTGAACGATGTATACGAAAAAATCCTGTTGAACGACGTTATTCTGAGGAACAACATCAAGAATGAAATGGCGTTGAGGCTGACTCTTAAACGCCTTGCCGAAAGTGTTACCAAACCGATTGCATATAACAGAATCACAAATCTGATTAAAGGCACAGGGGTCGGCACTTCAACTGCCTCTGTAATGCAATATGTGTCATACGCAAGGGATGCGTATACCATCGTCGCTCTGGAAAACTATGCCTCCAAATTTATTGAAAAAGAGACCTTCAAGAAACACTATTTCGTAGACAATGGTCTGCTCAGCATTTTCCTGTCGGACAGCGTATCGCCGCTCTTCGAGAATATGTGCGCAATCCACCTATTCAGACAATATGACGACAAACTCTACTACTACAATAAAAATGTCGAAGTGGACTTCTATATACCAGAAGAAAAATATGCCTTACAAGCCTGCGTAAGCCTGGTTGATGAAGACACAAAAAAACGGGAAATCAATGCTCTGCTCCAACTGGACAAAGTCGAGAACCTGAAACGTATGGTCATCGTCACTGAGACTGAAGAAGGAAAAATTGACCTTCCTGATGGAAAGGTCATTGAAATCATTCCGGCCTGGAAATGGCTATGTCAGGATGTCACATCTGAGAAACAATCAATGGAATAGCCTTACGGACATCCCCTACAGACGGTCAGCCTCGTCGACTTTGCCGACCTGACGGCGGGAGGAGGCACTGCCCTTGCCGAAGCGCCATGTGAAGCCGAGTGCACAGCCGATGCTGCCCTGACGCTGGTCGGCGTGGTAGGTGCGGATTCCGTTGTTGTAGATGCTGACCTGGCTGCGCAGGGTGTCGAAAAGGTCGTTGATGGACAGCGTCAGAGATGCCTTGCCGTCAGCGAAAGTCTTCGTCAGGTTCGCATTGGCCGAACCCATCTGTCCCTGACGGAAATAGCCGGCAGTCATGCCGGTGACATACCAGCCTTCAAGATTGATTTTCCATGATTTAGGAAGGAAGAAAGTGGTGCTCGCATAGCCTGAAAAGGCATCGCCCTTGCTGCCGTAATCGCTGCCGAACACATCCTCGGTCTTGTTGG
>CABQAB010000167.1 GCA_902461985.1 uncultured Bacteroidales bacterium
TGGAATTCATCGACATAAGGGTCCATACGGCCGGCCGTAGTCGGTCCCATCGAGCCGCAGGCCATTCCTGCAGGAGTCTTGGCCGGTCCTGCATAATATACAGGATGATCCTTGAGGTACTGAGGCATTTCTTCGCCGGCATCCAGACGAGCCTTGATTTTCGCATGGGCTATGTCACGGCCTACGATGATGGTTCCGTTGAGACTCAGACGGGTTGAAACAGGATATTTGGAAAGTTCCGCACATACTTCAGCCATTGGACGGTCGAGGTCGATTTTCACTGCATCTCCCTCCCCTGCATTGCGCAGTTCCTCAGGGATGAGTTCATAAGGCTTGTCGTCCAGTTTCTCAATCCAGATACCGTCAGAGTTGATTTTGGTCTTGATGTTACGGTCAGCGGAGCAACTTACGCCAAGACCTATCGGACAGCTTGCGCCGTGACGCGGAAGCCTTACGACACGCACGTCATGTGCCATATACTTGCCGCCGAACTGTGCTCCAAGGCCTATTTTGTGCGCTTCTTCGAGAAGACGGGCTTCAAGTTCCACGTCACGGAATGCCCTGCCGGTTTCGTCCCCGGTGGTCGGGAGGCCGTCGTAATAATGGGTGGAAGCAAGTTTGACAGTAAGCAGGTTCTTTTCTGCAGATGTGCCGCCGATTACGAAAGCAATGTGGTATGGAGGGCAGGCTGCAGTACCGAGACTCTTCATTTTCTCCACGAGGAAAGGAATAAGAGTCCCTGGATTCTGTATGCGGGCTTTTGTTTCCTGATAAAGATAGGTCTTGTTTGCCGAGCCACCACCCTTTGTAACGCAGAGGAAGCGGTACTCGTCGCCCTGTGTCGCCTCAATGTCTATCTGTGCTGGAAGATTGCATTTTGTGTTCACCTCATTGTACATATCAAGAGGGGCATTCTGGGAATAACGGAGATTCTCCTCGGTGTAGGTCTTGAAAACTCCGAGAGATATTGCCTCTTCGTCCTCGAAGCCCGTCCAGACCTGCTGACCCTTTTCACCGTGGACAATGGCTGTACCCGTGTCCTGACAGAGAGGGAGTTTCCCCTTGGCAGCCACTTCTGCGTTGCGTAAAAACGTAAGTGCCACATATTTGTCATTCGCGCTGGCTTCAGGGTCTGAGAGAATCTTGGCCACCTGTTCGTTATGTGAACGGCGGAGAAGGAAGCTGACGTCTCGGAAAGCGGTGTTGGTCATCACTGTGAGCGCCTCCGGGGAGACTTTCAGAATCTTTTTCCCTTCGAACTCGGATGTTGAAACGAGTTTCTCGGAACCGGGAACCTTGTAGTATTCAGTATGGTCCTCGCCAAGCTGAAACATAGGTGCGTATTTGAATTCCATATTCATTGATTTTAAAACAGATTCTTATTTTTTGTGAAGTTCGTCCAGGACCTGAAGCAGACGGTGGGCCACTGCCGGAGCCGGATCTATGAAATTTATCTTATCGATGCGGGTGCCGTCAGGAGCCGTAAGCGTATGCTCTTTCAAAAGTTCCGCAGACTCTGCTTCGAGAGCCGGCAGAAGGAAAGGGTAATGCGTGCATCCGAGCACGATGGTATCGGCTCCGGCTTCAATCAGCGGTGCGAGACTCCTCCGGACAGTCTGTCTTAAAGCGGGTTGTGAAAGGTACTGCTCAGGAGCCATTTGCCCGGCGGAGCAACTGGGAATATGAGCGAACGGCACATGAGTATCAGAAACACCTGAGACCCTGCCGTCCTGAGACGGTCTGCCGCATCCGTCCGCCGCCGAAGTCAGAAACCGGCAGCAGGACTTCAAGGGTTCCGCAAGAGGACTGTTTTCAACCAGTTCCACATAGCCCTGTCCTACCGACTCGACTATACGGACATTGTCCGAATAGCGGCCCTTGACAGTCAGGTATTTGTCACCTGCCAATGTGGCTTTTGTCGCCAGGACTCCCACCACGCCGGTGCGGGTGATACGCGCCGCCGGTTTCACTGCCGGTTCCATGCCGACAAACGGCATATCATATTCCTGACGCAAGGTCGATATCGCAGCAGATGTTGCCGTATTGCAGGCAATCACTATCACTTCCGCGCCCTCATTCCTCAACAGCCCGGTAACCGTCCTCGCCCTGTCCACAATAAATTCAGGAGACTTCTCTCCGTAAGGACAATAGGCAGTGTCCGCATAATAGACGAACGACGCCTCCGGCAGGACCTTCTTCAATTCCCTGAGAACAGAAAGCCCGCCCAGACCGGAATCATAGACTCCGATTATGCTATTCGGCACCGATTCGATTTCCATATTCACGGACATATCATTACTCCTCGTTCCGTTCATCCGTATCCGTCTGTGCACCGGCATTCGCGGCATCAGAACTCACCGCATCACCATTCGCGGCATCGGCATTATCCTTGCCGCCCTTGTATTTGAAACGGCGGATTTTCTGGGTCGCGGTCTTTTCGAAAGGCTCTTTGACGACTTCGACTTCTGCGACCTTCGATGAACGGTTCACCTTTTTGTTCACATAGTTCAATATAGCCTTCTTCCTTGATTCCAACTTCTCGAAGAGCCTGTCCTCGCTCTCCTGATCCCAGTCGAGCACATTCTTGTTAAGCTGCACCAAAGCGACGAGCTTGCCGTCCCTTTCCACCACCAGGGACTCGTCCACGCCCTCAATGTCATTGATAACCTTCTCGATTTCCTCAGGATAGATATTCTCTCCAGAAGGCCCTAAAATCATATTGTTCAGACGTCCCTTTATGCTGTAACGTCCTTTCTCGTCCACCGAAGCCAAATCGTTGGTCCTGAACCAGCCGTCCTCCGTAAAAACTTCTTTAGTACGTTCCGGGTCACGGTAATAGCCGAGCATCACATTGTCACCCTTGACTACTATTTCGCCTTCTCCGTTTTCAGGATTGACATTGATGAGTTTCACGTCCACGCCGTAAGCCGCGCCACCGGTAGTCCCGACATGCGTCTGTTTGACTCCGGCCGTACAAATCAAAGGGGCACATTCAGTCATGCCGTAACCTATCGCGTAGTTGAAACGCGCCTTCTTCAAAAACTTCTCGACTACAGGATTCAGTTTCGCCCCGCCGATTCCGAAGAACTTGATACGTCCTCCGAAGGTAGTCTTCAGACGCAATCCCACGAACCAGTAAAGCACCATTGCCATATTCCGGTGCATCCATTTCAGAACACGGCTCTTCTGTATGGTAGGAAGTATGCTCGCCTTGTACATTTTCTCGATAATCAGAGGTACTGAAAGCATGATCGTCGGCCGCACTTTCTTCAACGCCGTCACCAGCACCGACGCTGTAGGCGGCTTCGGAAGATAGACCACCCTCGCCCCGGCATACATAGGATAAAGCAGGCCGAGACTCATCTCATAGGTATGTGCCATAGGAAGTATCGAGAGCCACACGTCCTTTTCGTTGGTCTTCTGGGCCTTGCTGGCGATTATTATATTCGCGCAAAGGTTGCGGTGGCTCAGCATCACGCCCTTGGCATTGCCTGTCGTCCCTGAAGTGTAGATGATAGTAGCCAGATCGTCAGGCTGGGGAACTGAAGTCCTGCCGTCGCAGGTAAAGGCGTCATCGTCACGGCTGATGATGGAGAAGTCCTCTATGTCTATGACCAGCTTCATGCCGGACATTATTTCCGGGCTGACTTTCGAAAGAAAGCGTTTCGAGACATAGATCGCCTTGCAGCCGGAGTGAGTGAGAATGTTGGTGACTTCGTTTTCAGACGAATCCGGAAGAATAGGCACCATCACCCTGCCGAAGACCACAAGCGAAAACATCGCCACAGTCCAGTTCGGGGTGTTCTGCGAGAGTATCGCCACTCTGTCTCCCGCACCGATACCATAACGGCTCAACTGCCTGGAAAGATCGTCACACTGATGCTTGAAGCTGCTGTATGTATATTTCAAATCGGTCCCGAGCATCTCCGACATCGGCCGGTTTTCAAAAAAAGTAGTGGAATAATCGTATAGTTTCGCGAGTGTGTCTACATATTTCTCCCTGAATCCGAAAAACCTTTTATAAAATTTCATAATTATCTGCAATTAATCAGGCCTTTTCAGGCCGCACCATATCAACTGCAAATATAATATAAAAGCCATGAACTACAAAAGGGGGCTCAGCCGCGGATAAAAGGAAAAAGAGGCAGACTCTATTCGAGCCTGCCCCCTTTGTCGTCATAGAATTCATTCTGCAGAACCGTGAAGTCCGAAGAAGTTTCGAGCTTCAGTTTGCATTTGTACTTTTTCTTCCACCTGCCGATGATGCTCGGCTCGAAAATGGTTCCTTTGGTCAGATACGCCCCTAAAATAGGACCGACCTTGAGGACCAGTGAATCCATTTTCCTGTCCTTGACATAGTAGGAAAGCTTCCTCTCTATCGCTTCGTCAATCACGATGCTCGATGAAATCTTGCCGGTGCCGTTGCACACAGGACAGACTTCAAGCGTATTCAGCTCGATCGCAGGACGCACCCTCTGCCGTGTAATCTGCATAAGTCCGAATTTGGTAAGCGGCAGCACATTGTGCTTTGCGCGGTCTCCCTCCATCAGACGCTGCATGTACTTGAACAGTTCGTTGCGGTGCTCCTGGGTTTCCATGTCGATAAAGTCGATGATGACGATTCCGCCCATGTCCCTCAGACGCAGCTGCCTCGCTATTTCCTCGGCCGCATAGCAGTTCACGTCGAAGGTGTTCTGCTCCTGCTCCTTGTTCTTTGACCTCGTGCCGCTGTTCACGTCGACCACATGGAGAGCCTCGGTGTGTTCTATCACAAGATATGCCCCCTGACGGATAGGCACTACTTTGC
>CABQAB010000168.1 GCA_902461985.1 uncultured Bacteroidales bacterium
GCCGGTCCGGAAAGCCTGTATTCGTGGATGTGACCGGACATGGATGCGTGAATTGCAGGGAGATGGAGGCAAGGGTCTGGAGTGACCCGAAAGTGCTGGAACTGTTGTCGGAAAGGTTCGAGATAGTGGCCCTCTATGTGGATGACAAGACCAGATTGAAGGAGGAAGACTGGGTATATGCTTCAAACGGGGACGTCTACAAAACCATCGGCAGGGCAAACGCCTACATCGCCAGAGAACGTTTCGGCGTGAATTCCCAGCCTAACTATATTCTTTTGGACAGCAATGGCATACAAATCGCACCGCCGAGAGGCTACGACCTTTCTGTGGACGGGTTTGTGGAGTTTCTGCAACAGGCATTGTAAGATGCCGGCCGGTGGTGACACTCTCAGTCAGAACAGCCGGAACAGTCGGAACAGCCGGAGCGGTCATGAACAGCAACAGCAGGCGCGGAGTCTTCCTTCGCGCCTGCTGCAATTTTCTTCCTGTACGATTCCAACTGCTTTCTGAACCGGTCCCGCCTGAGTTTTTCCGCTTTTTCCTTGCGGCGCAGGTACTCTTCATGTCGGCTTTCAAGGTAGTTGTCAGCCATACTGAGAATCTGTTTGAATTTATTTACGATACATTTTGCTGTTGAAGCCGGGTGGTCTCACTCATCAGCTTCTAAAGCTCTTCGAAATCCACGTCGGTATATTTGTCTGCACCCTCTTCTCTTGCCGGGGCATTCTTGGCGATATAATCAATGACTTCGTCAAGCCCTTCCCTGAATTTCTCGAAATCCTCCTTGTAAAGGAAAATCTTGTGCTTGTCGTAAGTGAAGGAGCCGTCTCTTTCGATTTTGCGTTTGCTTTCGGTGATGGTGAGGTAATAATCCTTTCCCTTAGTGGCTTTCACGTCAAAAAAATATGTTCTCTTGCCGGCTTTCACAGGTCTGGAATACACATCTTCTCCGTTACGTTGCTGCGCATTGGCTGCGTCGTAGTCATCTCTGTACATTTCTGATGTCTGTTTATTTGGTAAAACTTGTTACAAATGTAGGTTTTTTTGTCAAATCGTGTGTATCTTTGCAGGAAATATTGCCAAAATTTATGCTTAACAGAAGTATATTGCGAATCAAAGCATTTGAAACGGTCTATTCATCCGTCTTGTCGGGGGATTTTTCACTTGATGCGGCCCGCAGTCGTCTGAATGAGTCATGCGAATCCGCCCGTGACCTCTTCGTATTCATGTGCGGCATGGTGGCACCTTTGACTGAAACTGCCGCCTCAAGGATAGAACTGCTCAAAACCAAGTTCAATCCGACGGAAGAGGAGCGGAATCCGAACATGAAGTTCTGTGAGAACCGGCTTGCATCCATACTTGCGGAAGACCCTGATCTGAGAAAACTCATGAAGCAGAAAGGCTTGTCATGGGACCAGTATGACATATTCCTGAGAAAGGTGCTGGACTCGGTTTACTCTAAGAAGTACTATGCAGACTATATGAGTTCCGGCGAGTCTTCGCTTGCAGAGGACTGCCGTCTTTTCATGCACATTTATGAGGAGGAACTGGAAGACAGTCCCGAATTGGGGGCCATTCTCGAAGAGAAGTCACTCTATTGGGACGTTGACCTGTCCTATGTCCTGTCATGGTGCATCAGGACATTTTCCTCAATGGGTACGTCGGGAAGATGGGTTCTTCCTCCGTTATATGCAAGCCAGTTGAAAACAGGCCGTCCTGGCGTTGACAGTGATCAGGCTTTCGTGAGGAAACTCGTCGAGAGCTCGTTGGCGAACTACGGCAAATACTCCGCGATAGTCTATGCAAATGCAAAAGGATGGGATCCGGAAAGGCTTTTCCTTGCCGATGTCGTGGTTGCGGTAATGTGTATGGCCGAGATTCTCAATTTCCCTGCTATCCCGGTGAACGTATCGTTGAACGAGTATGTCGAGATATCAAAATATTTCGGTACTCCAAAAAGCCGGGTGTTCGTGAACGGTATCATGGACCGCATTGTCCGCCAGCTCAATGACGAGGGTTCTATAGTGAAGAATGCGGTTCCGGTGAAGTGAACCGGTAATGCGTCGATTGTCAGAAACATTTAAAACAGAATGATATGATTACATTATTACAGGCAGCCGGACAGGCTGGCGCTGCCGGAATGGGTGGCTGGTCCATGTGGGTGATGCTTCTGCTCATCTTTGTCATCATGTGGTTTTTCATGATACGTCCGCAGAGAAAACAGCAGAAAGAACTTCAGAAATTCCGTGACGGACTCAAGAAAGGCGATAAAGTGGTTACGATAGGCGGGATTTTCGGAACCGTCGTCGAGTTGAAGGAGAAGTCCGTCCTTATCGAGGTGGACAAGGACGTGAAAATCCGCGTAGACAAGAACTCGCTTGTCCGCGATTATTCGGAAGCAGAAGCTGCGAAGCAGTAGTATTCAGCGGAGTTACGTGAATTGAAAGAGTTTTTCAAGCGTTTGTCTGACTATCTGAAGGCTCACAGGAAGAATTTGGCGGTGTTCGTGCCGTCCTTTCTGCTGGCTTTCAGCATCTGGTGTATCCATAATGTCTCGTTGCGCTACAGTGAAATTCTTTCAGCGAATGTGGTGGCCAGATCAACTCTGGAAGGGAGGAGGGAGCTTTCCTCGAATTCGTGTACAGTCACTGCAAGATGTCGTGCCACAGGCTATACCATATTGGGTAACAAGGCTTTCGGCAGCCGTCGCAAGACTGTGATCGTGCTTCCTGAATCTGCACTGCACCACCGGTACGGTGATGTCTTTGCATTCGTTCCCGAGTCAATGCCGGAATTCGGCAACATGATTTTCGGCTCCAGCGTAAGTTCCGTCGAACACTATCTCACTGACACGCTCTATTTCGAGTTCCATAGGGAAAACAGCCGGAAAGTTCCTGTGCATTTCAGGGGAGACTACAGTTTCGCTCCGCAGTATATGAGCGTGAAGGGCGTCGAAATGACTCCGGATTCAGTTCTTGTCTATGGGGAGCCGTCGGTTCTGGAGGGAATCAGTTTTGTGAACACCGGGAACATTGTTCTGACGGATTTGCGTGCGGACAGGCACGGGACAGCAACTCTGGACACTCCGGCGGGAACGAGACTGTCCCAGACATCCGCAGATTACAGCATAGGGGTACAGCGTTATGTCTCTTCGGAGATTCTTCTGGATGTGGCAGTAAAGGGGCGCCCGGCAGGGAAGAGTATTGCGGTCTTCCCTTCGTCTGTCAAGGCAAAGGTGAATTTCCGTTTCCCTCTTGTGACCTCGCCGGACTCGCTGGATGTGGCCTATGTGGATTATGCCGAGTTCGAGAAATCAAAGAGCGGCAAGTGTATTGTCAGAATCTCCGGGCTTCCGGAAGGAGTACTCAGCATAGATTTGGAAAATGATATAGTAAACTGCATAGCCGAGTAGGCATGCGGAAATGTTTTTTAAATATTCAAGATTATGAAAACAGATCTTTCAAAGATACTTTCGGTTTCAGGCCAGAGCGGTCTGTTCCGTTATGTTGCACAGGCAAGGGGCGGTGCGATCGCAGAATCGCTCGCGACAGGCAAAAGAACCTGCTTCAGCGTAAGCAGCAGGATTACCACTCTTGCAGACATTTCAATCTACACCAATGAAGGTGAACTCAAACTGAGCGAAGTCTTCAAGAAACTCGAAACTGCCCTTGGCGGTGCCGAAGCCCCGTCTCCGAAGTCAGATTCCGAAACTATAAAGGACTTGTTTGCCAAGGCTGTGCCCGATTATGATGCCGACAGGTTCTACCTTTCCCACATGAAGAAAGTGGTTGAATGGTATAATCTGCTTTTGAAATACGCTTCGCTCGATTTCGAGTCTGAGGAGGATGCAGAAAAGGCCGAGTAACATGTCCCTGCCTTCACTTCAGATTATCACGCGCGGCTGCTCCAAGAACCGTGTGGATTCCGAGCATATACTTGCTCAGGTCGCTGACCGCTTTGAACTTGTTCCCGAAGATTCTGTGACGGATGAATATGTCGGTACGGTGCTGATAAATACCTGTGGATTCATCGGTGATGCCAAAGAGGAGTCCGTGAACACGATAATGGAGGTGGTCGGGAGGAAAAACGAAGGAAATGTCGGCAGGATTGTCGTGTTCGGCTGTCTGTCGCAGCGTTATGCTTCGGAACTGCCTGAACTGATTCCTGAAGTGGATGTGTGGTTGGGTGCGAGGGATATGAATGAGGTTGTGAGAGCCTTGGGCGTCAGTCCGGATCCACGGAAGAGCAATAGCCGGGTTATCACGGAGGGAGGCAGTTATGCCTATCTGAAAATCAGCGAAGGATGTGACAGGCGTTGTTCATATTGCGCAATCCCCTATATAAGAGGTGCTCATAAATCTGTTCCTATGGAAGACATAGTTGCAGAGGCCCGGGAGCTTGCGGCAAAAGGAGTCAGGGAACTGGTCATCATTGCCCAGGATACGACTTACTATGGTCTCGACCTTTACGGGAAACGCTGTCTCGGAGAACTTCTTCAAAGGCTTTCTGAGATTCAGGGTATAGAATGGCTGCGCATACACTATTCCTATCCTGACAGTTTCCCTGATGACGTGCTGGACATAATGGCTTCCAATCCGAAGGTATGCCGTTATCTTGACATTCCCCTGCAGCATGTTTCCGACACCGTTCTCTCGAATATGCACAGGAATATAGACGGCAGGCAGACAAGGGAGCTGATTGCAAGGATGAGGGAGAAAGTGCCCGGAGTCGTGTTGAGAACGACCCTTATAGTAGGACACCCCGGAGAAGGGACGCGCGAGTTCAGGGAACTCATGGAT
>CABQAB010000169.1 GCA_902461985.1 uncultured Bacteroidales bacterium
CCCGGACTCATGATCAGGCTATCCTTCCCGCCAGTCACATTTACGCTTCCCTCTACAAGGACGACATTCTGCTCCACACCAGGATATGCGAATACATTGAACCTGGTACCAAGCACACGGACATTCATATCACTTGTAAGAACAATGAAAGGCCTGTCAGGATCATGGGCGACTTCAAGATAGACTTCCCCTTCCACATATATTTCACGGTTGCCGGTCCCGAAATCAAGAGGATAGACTATACGTGTCGCGGAATTGGCATACAGGAGACTGCCGTCAGACAGACGCAGGCGGGTACGTTTCCCGTACGGTACAATCAGCTGGTTATAACGGGGACGGAAGTCATCAGCACTGTTGATTATGGTATCCTGGTCCACTATTATCTTTCCCGGACTTGCATAGTCAATGTTTGACTCCTTGCCGCCCAATGTCATGACGGATTCGTCATCCATGACAAGCTGTATGTCACGGTTCATTACATCAGGCTTTGAATTAAGTGCATAGATTTCAATATCGCCCGGTACGGAAACGTCCTTACCATTGCCGTCTCCCATGATGATGACGACCGCAGCAACTGCAGCTGCAACTGACGCAACCGTAGCGAAAGTCAGGATTCTGACTCTGCGCAGACGACGCCGCGCAGCACCCCGGACAGCAATCCACGACCTGCCTATCTCCTCTTCTGAGACTTTGATGTCATCAGAGCACAGCATCTGAAGAAAATCCTTGAACGGATTTCCGGTATCGACAACTCCCATAACAGAAATATTGAAAACAGTTCAACAAAAAAGAAGGAGGACACCATTACTGACAATCCAAGGCAATAGCTGACGCCCTCCTTCACACAAACCTCTTTTTACCTTACTGATATTGATTTATAGAGATTATTCCTTGTGGTCCGAATCACGGATATGGCCTATTCTACGACTACACCGTTATATCTGGCAACCTTCTTCACTAAAAGTTCGGAAATCTTTGTGCGGTCACCCTGCGGGTCGAAAGAACCTTTTGCAAATGGAGTGAGTTCTATACGGAGATAGCGCGACTTCAATTCAGAGCCCAGCTTTTCTTCGTCGAAGTCAAGACGATATTCCTTGCGGCCGTATTCTTGCGCAAGTGCAGGCACCTCTATCCGTCCTATCTTTGTCCAGGTGACTCCATTGTCAACTTCACGAATCCGTGCCAAGACACCGTCGAAAGCTTCCGAGTTCACATAAGCATCCCCGTTGGTTCCTGAAGTACAGTTGATGCTTCCATGCTCTTCTGCTGTAAGGAAATCTTCGATTTCCGTACTTTCTGTAATATAGAAATCCACATAGTTGGGCATGACATCATGGAAACTTGTCACGATGCCGAGCCCTGCAAGCCAGGTAGACTTGCCCAGATCTATTACACAGAACGGATTACCTATGTTCCTGCTGCCGTCATATCCGTCAAGGATATGTGAGAACCATCCGCCTTCACTGTTGTCAGGATTGTTGTTGAACAGTTCACCATAGACGCCGAACGGCATTGACGGAGTACCATAAAGTACAGACCAGCCGCTCTTTTCAGCAGTGATTTCCTCCACTTTGTAGACTTCAGGATTTTCCTCCGGATTACCTCCGTTGATGTCTGTACCGGTGGTCCAGTCACCGACTGTAGTGTCACCGAGCTGCACACCTTCCTTATCCACAGAAAGTATGATTGTAAGCGATTCCCCTGAATTCAATTTCAGATTGTCATAGCTCCAGGTATAGGATGTTCCTCCGGCAACGAAAGAAATCTTGATTTTCCCTTGTTCCTGAGGTACTGAGATAAATTCATAGACAACCTCACGGGCTGACGGGTCATGACTGAGCAGATTAGGCAGAATAGTCTCCTCCGCCCCGTTCGGATTAAGGAACAGTGATGTAGTAGGAACAGTGCCGTCCCATTCTCCAAGATTGAAGATGGCATTGACAATCATACCCTCCACACTCAGGTTGCTGACAGGATTGCTGCCTGAAGCGGCATATGCTTCAGGATAGCTGATTCTGACAAATATCTTGCTGAGCATGTGATTCATGGCTACAAGCAGTTTTCCGTCTACCATATCATTTTCAGGGACATACGAAGGCTTTTTCATCGCCAGGAAATCTGAAGCGAGCACCCCGTCAGCATCAGACTGGTCCGGCAGTACATTCACACCTATTACGGATGCAGATGTCAGTTCCCCCTCCCGATATGGAGCGTATGCAATCACTGTGTGTTCTTCCTTTCTGTTGGACCAGTACATCTGTCCGTCAGTAGTCCAGCCTTCCAGCGCCCCTCCTGTCACACGCCTGTTGTTATATGTCCAGTCCTCTTTTCCTGAATCTATGATAAGTCCGAATTCCCGGAGTGTTTCCGTTGTATAGCCTGCACGGGAATGTATAGGAATAATTTCCGTTGTTACAGCAATCACGTTGGCCGGGTCAGCCGAGCCTAAAGGAAGTTCATCGCGATTACACGATGTCAGCACCGCCAGAGCGGCAACCGGAAGCATGCAAAAAATTTTCTTCATGGTCTTTTGTTTTAATGAAAAATTATGTACGAGCCGCTTTGTCCAAAACAACTCTTTCATAAAGACTGCATCATGCCGGAAACCTACTCAAAAATTATTTGAAATTTCATAGTCCCCCGAACCGAATGTCTGTTTCCGGTATGTTGTACGTGATGTCGGGACATATACCTCAGCCACAGTATTGGCAGGGATTGTAAATTTCCATGTGAACGTCCCGTCATTGCACGTCCACGCACTTTTTATTGTTCCGTAGACAGATTCGTATGAAGCAGAAACGCGTTCAAGCCCTTCCGGAATATAAGGTCTGAGGACTATATGCCTGTATCCTGCACTCCCTTCGGCATTGGATATTCCGGCAAGAAATGAGTATTCCCAGATCAGGAGGTCTCCTATGAGCATCACATGATTGCCGGAGTTCATCGCCGGGTCTGCCGTGTTGCCGTTCCATAACTCCCATATTGTGGTCGCTCCGTTCTCCGCCATATATCCCCATGACGGATAGTCAGTCCTGGAAGCAAGGCCGAGGGCGAGATCCGCACGGCCGTTTTCTGTCAGTCCACGCATAAGATGCTGGATGCCGACAAGCCCGACGCTGATGTGCTCTTTCTCCGTCCTTTCCACAATGTGTCCGGCCACCTTGTCAATGTATCCTTCCGGAACCATCCCGAAGCGCAGCGGAAGAAGGTTCGATGTCACGGTATTGTTGGCATAGCATCCCTTTCCGTAATCGAAGAATTTCCGGTTGAATGCATCCTTTATCATTGCAGCATCATGCCTGAAACGTGCTGCATCCTCCTCATGACCGGCAATCTCTGCAAAATCCGCAAGCAGGCCGGCAAGGAAATAGAAATGGGATGTGGCGAGAAGTGCACCGTCCGTAATGCGCGAAGGGTCCTGAGAGTGTATCATTTCCAGACTTTCAGGAGGCATGCACCAGTCTCCGAATTCGTCCCGCGTGACAATCCAGTCTTCCATATAGTCATGACTGATATGTTCATACCAGCGTTTCATCGATGGATAATGCTTTATAATAGGCCAGGAATCACCATATTGCCGATAAAGCATATCCGCTGTCGTAAAATATGCCGCAGGCCATGTCACATCATCCGGGAAGACATCCCAATAATTCGGTGCTATGGCAGGAATGCCTCCGGAGCGTTTCTGTACGGATTCAATGTCATCAAGCCACTTTGCATACAGAAGATGGTTGCCGAAAAGGAATGACTCGCCATATGCTCCGGTAGTCCTGTCTCCAAGCCACGGCAGCCTCTCATCGCGCTGCGGGCAGTCTGTAGGCATTCCCCTGTAATTGCCCCTGATGCCCCAGAACGCATTCCTGTAGACCTGATTGATTACACGGTCGGACGTGGTGAAAGTTCCGGTGACATCCATTTCGTCATGAATCACCATTCCAAGGAACTCATTGTCGGAAGGAACATAGTCAAGACCGCTGATTTCGGCATAGCGGAAACCCCGGTATGTAAAGGACGGCTCCCAGGTCTCCTCGCCGAGTCCCTTGAATATATAGGTGTCACAGCACTTTGCGCTGCGGAGGTTGTCCACGTAAAGGGAACCGTCCGGATTAAGTGTCTCTGAAAAACGTATCTTCACTTCCTGCCCGGGCTTTCCCCAGCGGAATTTTGATTGTAGCCACCCCACCATATTCTGTCCCATGTCAAGCACGTACACGCCCGGACGCGTCTCACGCAGGCTGCGCGGCATAATCACATCCATTATCTTTATGGACGGATTCATCTGAGGTTCAAAGCGGCCTCCTGGACAGCCTGTGAGGGGAGCCGGAATCCATGATGAATCGTCATAGCCGTTGCAGGCCCACCCGTCCATTTCAAGACGGGCGTCATAGACTTCGCCATTGTATTCACTGGCGGCACGGACAGGACCGTTATCTGTAAGTTTCCATGTACCGTCGCTGACTACACTCTGCCGCGAGCCGTCATCATAGACTATCTCCAGACGGCAGAACAGCTTCGGAAAGCCAAACCATTTCATGGTCTTCACTCCCTCCGGAGCAAAACGTCCGTTCGACAAAGTAATCCCGACAGTATTGCAGCCTGATTTCAGCATATCCGTCACATCATGTGCATTATAGCGGATAAGTTTCGTATACTCAGTCGGCATCTGCTGCAGCACGGCATCCCCTATCCGCTTTCCGTTGAGAAATGCTTCATAAAGCCCGAGTCCAACTATATACAGGGTGGCATACTCCACGTTTTTTCCTTCACGGACAAACTGCTTGCGGAGATAACGCGCAG
>CABQAB010000170.1 GCA_902461985.1 uncultured Bacteroidales bacterium
ACCTGTATGACAGGGAAAGCGGCCGCGGTGTGGAGACCTGGACTACCGAGCCGGCGATATTGACCTACACCGGCCGCTCATTCAGCGCGGAAAGGTATCCTGACGGCAAATACGGACCGATAGACAAGTTTGGCGGAATGTTGCTGGAGACCATACATTTCCCTGATTCTCCGAATCAGCCCCGTTTCCCTTCCACCGTCCTCAGACCCGGTGAAAGATATCATTCCGAAACGGAATACCGCTTCTATGCCAAATGACGGAAGCCGGATGTCATTCCATCTCGACTGAAACGCCAGCTTTGGTCATCCTCTTGTCGTAAAGTTTGCGCTTGAAGATGACCTTTTTCATAATACACTGATTTTCAGTGCAAAAATAATTAAACACCCGAAAATCCCTAAATCTTTTGCAATAACGATGTGCCGGACGCGAAAAGTATCTGAAATTTTATTACTTTTGGACTTTGATTTGGAAACTTGAAATGGAAACTTGGAGTCAGCTTACGGACGAAGAAATAAAGATTGGATTCGTGGCTTCCTGCATTGAGAGTGCTGCGGACCGTATTGGATGCAAGTATGAAGAGATGCTTGACAGGATGGATTCTGTCGGACTTGTGGAGGGCTACATATATTCTCATTATGACGCTCTTCATACCGAAAGCCGAAACAATCTGACCGAGAATATTTTGGAGACGCTGGCCCGATGGGAATCAAAAGCCGAATGAAATTATGATAGGCAAAGTAGAAATATACCACGCTTCAACTGAAATCATCGAACATCCGTTATGTGATGCTGGACGCAAGGAACTTGATTTCGGCCAGGGATTTTATCTGACGGATATTTATGATCAGGCTGTAATGTGGGCCTCCCGCAGAGCTTCTGAACGGGATTTGCCGGGGATTTTGAATGTATATCTCCTTGATAGGGACGATATTCTGAAAGAGGCTCGTGTGAAGTTATTCAAAGGATATGACAGTGAGTGGCTGAATTTTGTTGTGTCTTGCAGAAGAGGTGAAAACAAATGGACTGAATATGACTACATTGAAGGAGGGGTGGCTAACGACAGGGTGATTGATACGGTGAATCTTTTTATAAACGGGCTTATATCGGAAGAGGGAGCGCTTCGACGGCTTGCTTACTTGAGGCCCAATAACCAGATTTGTATTCTCAATCAGGCGCTGCTTGACAAGTATCTTCACTTTGCGGACTCAATTAAAATTGTTGATTGATGGATAATTACAGTAAAGATGTGCTGGATATTCTCAGATGGAGCCGGATGGGCGTCATCTCCTGCCGTATTGCCGAAAAATTGGGTATAACTCCTCTTCAGGCTCTGAAAAACTTCTACCGCAGTTCTACCTGTAAAAGATTTCAGAACCGCAAAACCGGCCTCTACATACAAAGCGACTATTATATCGCCGACGACTATCTCATCGAAATCGGCCGGTAATTCAAACGGAAAGCCCCGGCAGGTCAACTCCGCCGGGGCTTTCCGTTTGATTACTGCAGATGGTCATTCTTTTACGCAGCGGAGCTGCATTCCGTCGGCACCATAGTTTCGTTCGCTGTCAACGAATTCCGGAGTGAATTTGCCTGCATTATAATTTGCGGGAGCCAGGAATCTTATGCCTGTGATATAGCTGTCCTCATAAGGATTGTAGGCCTCCGAAGTCCAGAAATGCGATTCCGTCTTATATCCGGTGGCACTGACATACTGTGCCTTCCCATGGTCGTGGTGTCTGTAGGCCGTCAACGGGAAATAGCTGCCTTTGTAATTGTAGCCGTGGAGATTTTCATCGATGACTGCTTCATTGACAAAGCTGTCGAAAAAACTGACAGCGGTAGTCCTGTCCCATACACGCCATCCGGCCGGGCAAGGGTCATAGACGCTCTTTGTCTTTTCCCCGTTCTTGTTGCCCCAGAGGTTCTCCCAGATACCGTCTTTGCCTGAAATCCACCCGTAGTTGCAGGATGAAAGTTCCCGATATTTGCCGCTGATGAATTTGTGCGGATTCTGCGTCACATAATCGGTGAATACTTTCGGACCGTCCTCAGCTGTTGCGAACGAAGTCTTCAATGTCAGGGACAAAGGTTTGCCGGTGTCAACAGATGCCCCGCTTTCATTGGTGTAGCCGAATATCTGGTCCATTACGTTGCTCCCGCCTCCCTGTGCGGGCAGCCTCAGTGCCTTGATCGGAGTGTATGTCGGTGTTGTGTAGAGCTTGTTTCCATAGTCACATGGTGAGAAATGTGCATAGTCCGCGAACGGAGGAATCGGGTCCTTGCGTCCCCACTGATAGAAGTTTCCTACAGCGTATGCCGGCAGGAAGCTGCCGGTGGAGCCCGTGCCGGAGATAAGTGCGCCGAGGTTGCGGTCCATGATTTTCACTCCGTTGGCTTCGAGCGTGCTGTTTTCAGGGTCATAGCCTTCGGATGCCCAGATGTTCCAGCTCCAGAGAAGTGTGGCATTGTTTATCTGATAGTTCTCATCGGCCGTGATGTTGTCGTAGGTCAGTCCCTCCTCGGCGAATGCTGCAATCAGCACATTGCCGTTGACGAATCGGGATGGGGTGTCGAAATAGATGTAGCCGTCGTTATAGAGCAGGGAATTGATCAATACCGGACATTCATCCTCCCAGTTCCCGTCGTCCTGGAGGCAGTTGTACCAGAAAACGAGCACAGAACCCGGGGTGATGGAGGTCTCTCCGACTACATCCGTCAGGGCTGCAGGCACGTATCCGTTGCCTTTTACGCTTGCCCTGAATTTGTAGTAGCTGTCAGCCTCGGAGACTATGTAGCAGTTGGCGGCGGAGAGTTCGCTGAGGTCCTTGACGGCTATGGCCACATCGTCCGGAATCTCGTAGTCGAGTTTGATGTTCAGCATCTTTCCGGCTTTGCCCTCAGGGATGGTCCTGCTTGTAACCGGCTTTTTCACACCCTTGATTATGGCTGAAATTTCCACTGTTTCGCCTCCCAGTTCAGGATTGAATCCGATGTAGAAATGGGTGGACCGTCCAAGCTCGGTAGCCTTGTTGCAGAGCAGGTGGATGGCGGAATGAGCCTGTCCTACAGTGACTTCGCCGGTCTTGAGGTTGATGCTGCCTCCTTCGAAGGCGAGAGGTGCTGACGGGTTGGATGTACATTCCATTACAATCTCATCTATGATTGCCCTCTGGTTGGTCTTGAGTTCCAGATCCAGAAAGGCAAGAGAGTGGTGGAAGTTGAGGGTGATTTCCGAATCCTCTCCGCGTGTGCAGTCTTCCGCGGCTGCCCAGAGGAAATCCAGTTCTCCCAATCCGGCAATCGGGTCCATTTCGTCGCGTATCTGCTGTTGAGGTATGCTGAAAGGGACTTTTTCCGGGTCTGAACCGGCCTCTTTGCTGTAGGGATAGTAGGCGTAGAAGGACTGTATATCCTTTTCCCACTGTATTCTTTCCCCTCTGCTGACCACTTCAAATGCAGTAGTGGCGGATTCCTCTGAAGCTGAATATTCGCTGTTGGACTTGAGCACGGCTCCTTCGGCTGTGGACCAGACTCCGATGCGGTCGCCCCTGGCCCAGCTCAGCTCCACCTTCAGCGGGGTGTCCTTGTGGATTGTTTTGGAATCCGCTCCGTCAGCGGCTGCACAGAAGCACACTTCGTCCGCCTCCGTCTCAGCAGGTGCAATCTCCTTGCTGCAGGCTGCCGCTGTCAGAGCGAGCAGCGCAAAATATAATGTCTTTTTCATTTCCATTCCTCCTTGTCAATGTCGTCAATGTCTCCTGAACCCGGATGTCCCTGTGAAGGGTCGTGAAGCCCGGCGTCAATCAGAGGTTTCAATATCCCTTCCATCATTATGAACGCATCATAGTTCGGATGCACGTGGTCAAGGTCCTTGCTGCCGTCCGGATTTGTGCCGAACACCCAGCAGTATTTCTCGGCGAGATTGTTCTGCTCATCCTTGAGGGCAGGGTGATAGTCGGCATAGCCGTAGCCTTTTCTTTCTGCGAATTCCTTGAGAAGTGCAGTGGTCTCCACAATCTTGTCCGAAACCCAGTCGCCGTTGTAGAGGTCCTTCCACTCCTGCGGCTTCCACCACATATCCCTGCTCGGGAAAAGAGAGCCGATGACCACATTCCCGCAGCAGTCCTCGGCTATGGCTGCCATTAGAGCGACATTGGATACCAGTTCCTCTCGGCTTACATATACGCATTGGTCCCATGCGCTGCCCCAGCCGTCGTTCTGTGCCATATCGTTGGTTCCGCCGGCGATGACCACAAGCTGAGGCTCGTCCTCGACTATGTCGCCGTAGAAGCGGTTGATCATATTGGTGGTGGTAGTGCCGTCTATACCGCGGTTGAGATAGTTGTTCTCAGTAAAGAACGCCGCCCGCCCACGGTCTCTCCAGGTGCGGGTGATGGAGTCACCCATGAGGGCCGCCCTGTGACCGTTCTGCTTTCCGTATGGGCTTGCCTTTTCGGCAACTTCCTCCCTCACGCAGCGTACCTGAAGACCGGCTCCCGCGTAACTGTTGCTGTTGGTGATGCAGCCGCCCCACACACCGCCGCCTGATTCGCTTCTGCTTGCCCGGACAGGGAAGAGAGAACCTGCAGTGCTGGCGGTGGCCAGCATTATGTCATCGCTGTTGCTTATGACCGAACCTCCAAACCCTGCCTTGCGCTGTCCTCCGAAAGGGAAGTAAAGTCCGTAGGCCTGAGCATAGAGCCCGTGCCCGCCGCTCGCACCGACGGCATTGTGAAGCACTCTCACATATGCATC
>CABQAB010000171.1 GCA_902461985.1 uncultured Bacteroidales bacterium
GTGCTATAGACACCTGTCCATGTCTCGTCGTTGCCCTGCCAGACAGAAGAAGAGTTGAGCTGATTCCATGCTATCACCTGCCCGTAGTCGTTGAATATTGTCGGCAGACACCATTCGTCAGTGGAACATAGGTATTCGATGCGTGACAGATAAGGGGCCTCTCCATAGCATGAATACAGCCACGATTCGACAGCTGTCGCATCTTTCATCGTGTCGTCCAGCGTCTGCTGCTCCGGCGGAATCACATCAAGGTAACTGCACGATGCTGCTGACGCAGCAAGCAGAAGGACTGACAGCCTTTTGATATAATTATATGCTTTCATCATTTATTGGTTGTTCGATATCGTTATTAGAAATTCAGCTGCACACCGATGTTGAAGGTGCGGGACAGCGGGTAAGCATTGTAGCTCAGCTCAGGATCCCAGAGCTTGAACGGACTCCAGACCGCAATGTTGTCACCATTGATGTAGACACGGCAGTAAGGAAATGAGTAACCTATTTCGAGGGTCTTGAACCTCAGGAAACTTCCGTCGCGCATCCAGTAGGTGCTCGGTTTGGTGTTGTTGTCTATCTGTGTGCTTGAAATGCCGAGACGCGGATATGACGCATTCGGGTTGGGATTGGCTTCTGACCAATAGTCATTGGCAATGAATTTCATAAGATTCCTTTCTCCGTAGTGGCTGTCCGAGAAGAAAGGTGAAATGCCGTCCAGCATGATTGTACGCTGCGCTGAACCTGTGAAGAAGACTCCAAAGTCCAGTTTTTTCCATCTGAGATTGAGTCCCAAACCGTACTGTATGCGCGGGATACGGCCGTAATCGGAGATGGTCACCATATCGTCTTCCGTAATCATCCCGTCGCCGTTCACATCACGGTAGCGTATATCCCCTGGCATTACTGTACTTCCGAGGTTCTGTGTCGGCGCAGCGTCTATTTCCTCATAGCTGGAGAATAGCCCTTCAGCAATATATCCTTTGGTGACATTGAGAGGACGTCCTGTGTCAGTCTTCCATGTGTAGTAATAGTTAGGCTCGTCCACATACACATACTTGTTCTGGTTGTAGGTGAAATTGCCTCTGAGGTTGATGAACAAGTCCTTGACGACTTCTTTCTGCCAGTTGACGCTCACTTCCCAGCCCCAGTTGTCCACCTTGCCGATATTGCTCCATGGAACTGCGCTGCGATAGCCCATAATCTCCGGCCATGAGGCGCGTTTCATAAGGATGCGGTCGCGTCTGTCATAGAAATAGTCTACCGTCAGGTCGAGCTGGTTGAACAGATTCGCGTCGAGGCCGACGTCAAACTTCTTTACCCGTTCCCAACTTGCACCTTCAACGGCATAAGAGTAGACGAGAGGTCCGCTCAGCCAGCGGTCGGAATTGGTGTTGTAGCCTGTTCCCCAGCCGACGCCTCCGGTAAGGTTTACATTGTCGAGATAGAGAAAGTGCGGTGCCCCAGCATTCAGACCAGTCTCATCGCTTCCTACAAGTCCGTAGGAAGTGCGGAGCTTGAGATAATGGACATAAGGCTTTATCTTCTGCCAGAACTTTTCGCCGCTCGCAACCCATCCGAGTGACACTGCCGGGAAGAGCTCGAACCTGTCCTCCTTTTTTATGCGCTCAGTGCCGTTGTAACCGAAATTGGCTTCTATGAGATAGCGGTGATCATAATCGTAGGTGGCACGGCCGGACAGACCTTGGTTGCGGTTCGGGTAGATATTGTTTCTGTATTCCCTCTGCATATACATGAGCATGGCGGACACATTGTGACGCTCCGCGAAAGTGCGCTGATAGTCAATGCGGGCGTCTATGTAAAGGGTGTTGTCCCTGGACCGGGTGATTCCGCTGTCTTTGATATAGGTGCTTCCTCCGGAGCCGATGCGTTCGAGTATGATATTATCCTCAGTGGAACTGTTTGTCGCCTGGTAGTAGTAAGGCTCTATTGAGCGGGTGTAGTATGAAGCACCGTAGTCCTTGAAATTGACAAGAGCCGTGAACGAAAGGCCTTTTGTGATGAAATCGAAATTCTGAGTTATGCGCAGAGTGGTATTCAGCGTACTGTACTCCTCCTCCTTGAAAGATTTCAACATCTCGGCATAAGGGTTCAGCAGCTTGGTCTCACCGGTTGTCAGCCATGCGCTGCCGTAGCGGATATGGTCATCGCCTTCCTCTGCTGGATAGAAGGCCGGGAAGGAAACCGGATTGGCGTAGTAGGTGTATTTGAAAAGATCCGAGACAGAATACCCCGGACCTTTGTGACGTCCGATCTGGGCATTCATACGCAGTTCAAGTTTTGTCGAACTTGTAAGTTTGTAGGTGATGTTGTTCTGGAAGATATAGTCCCAGTTATTGATATTGTTGTCAAACGAATGAACCTTTGGGATGTCGAGCATACCGGTGTTGTGGTTTGCCTGAAGGCTCAGATAGTAAGTTACGCGCGAACCGCCGCCGGACACGCTCACGTTGCCTCTCTGGTTCATGGTCATATTCTTGAAAAGCAAACCGCGCCAATCCACGTCCGGTGCAAGATAAGGAGACTGATGCGAACGGGTAAGATCTATTAGTCCCTGGCTGTATTTCGGCAGCGCGGAAGGAGTCCTGGTCAGGAGAGCTTCATTGTAGATTTCCATCCATGTCGCTCCGTCCACGAAATCAACCATGTTTACAGGCTGGAGGAAGGAGTATTCAAGGGACACGTTCACTTTGGCGCGCGAGTTCTCGTCACCGTCTTTTGTAGTGACTATCATCACGCCGTTGGCTCCTCGAGCTCCGTAGATGGCTGTAGCTGATGCGTCCTTGAGGATTGAGAAGTTTTCAATGGACTCCGTCGGTATGTTGTTCAGGTCACCTGCCGAGATTTCAATGCCGTCCAGGAGGATAAGAGGCGTAGTGCGTCCGCCGAACGTGCCGATACCGCGGATATAAAATTCAGAAGCGGAGCCCGGCTGCCCTGAACTGGCTACAGACACGACGCCGGCAAGCTTTCCTGCGAAATTGCTGGTAAGGGAGGATGTCGGTGCCTTAAGGTCCAGTCCCTTTACAGAGGAGATGGAGCCTGTCACAGATACTTTCTTCTGTACTCCTGCACCCACCACCACGACTTCGCTCAGCACATTGTCATCAGGAAGCAGCTTCACTGCCACTACACCCTGGTCCGTGATATATACGGACTCTGTAATATATCCGAGGTAGCTGACTTCCAGTGTTGCGCTGCTGCCGGTTATCGTGATGGCAAAATGTCCGTTGATGTCTGTGATTTCACCTGTTTTCGTACCCTGGATTATGACGGCCGCACCTATGACCGGTTCGCCTGTAGTGCCGTCTGTCACTGTTCCTGACACTGTGCGGGATGTCTCCTGCGTATCAGAAGTCCGTCTGGATGCCGGCTGTCCGGCTGTGCGCTGCAGGGCAATCTGAGTACCTGATATACGGTATCTGATGCTGGTGCCGCCGAAAATCTGCTTCAGCACATCTTCGATGGAGCCGTCACAGTCATAGTTCTTCTTAGGCAGTCCGTTCAGGTCTTCTGCATTATAGAAGAACCTGTAGTCGCTTTCGGACTCTATCTGCTGGATAGCCTCCGTTGCCGTCAGGGAGTTGCCTCTGACGACAATCTGACTAATGGCCGGGAAACATATAGTGCATTGCACAAGTAATGCAAGCATGTACTTACGTAAGACCGGCCATAATGATGGTCTTTCTGTTTTCATATGAATGTTGTTAATTAAGGGTTGCATTCTTCAGGATGTACGTGTCATCTTTGCAGATGCAGTTCAGGTTCAATGTGAAGCATATGTTGCTCAGCACAGAGGACAGCGGCTCGTCGAATGAGATTATTCCTGTCATCTTCAGTGATGCGCTGTCAGTGACATCTGACTCTATCCGGACTCCATAGTGCTGGCGTAGGAAGTCTGTCAGCTGCGGCAGGTCCACCTGATGCAGCATATAGTGCCCGTCTGACCATTGTATCTGTGCCGGAAGGTCTTTCCTGTGCATCACGCCTTCGCTCCTGCTGTATATTACCTGCTGTGAAGGCGAGAGCTGACTGCATTCTCCTGTAACGGAGGATACAAAATCTACTTTCCCTTCATATAGCGACACTGTGACCATGTCTCCGGAATTCTGTCTTACGGAAAAGACAGTTCCCTTGACTTCGATGTATGAATCATCCAGACATACCCGGAAGGTTGAGCCGCTGCGCCTGGTCACATCAAAGGTTGCATCGCCGTCCAGCCATACCTGCCTGTCCTGGCTGAAGCTGTCCTTGTACCTGAGCCTGCTTCCTGCTTCCATCCATACCTCGGTGCTGTCCGGGAGCAGGCGCCTGCAACTGTTCTCGGCTATCCATTCGCAGTCTGCCGGAGAGCCGTCCTGCATCCTGAGGCCGTGTCCGGACCAGTACAGTCCTGATATCATCAGGACCACTGCGGCGATTCCTGCGGCTGCCATCCAATATGTCCGTGAAGCATCGCCGCGGACAGACCTGTGTATGTGCAGCCATATCCTGTCATGGAGCTGTGCATCGTCAATCCCTTCTCCGGCTTTGTCCCATTGTGACCTGAGCGCGGAGAAAATCCGTTTCCTGTTCTCTTCTCTATCAAATTGCGTTTTCATAAATTTCATTATATATCACTGAATCTTCATGATGAAACCGCCTCCTGGGGCAAGATGAATATCCACAGGACTTTCTGTCCTGACTGTCTCCTTGCTGAAGTCCGAG
>CABQAB010000172.1 GCA_902461985.1 uncultured Bacteroidales bacterium
CGGCTTACTCAGGTCACCCCGCAGTGGAATGACGCGGCCGGTTTCGAAGAAATGCAGGAAAGGATAATCATCCAGAAATGGATTGCAAACTGGCTGTTGGGATGTGAGTCCTGGGCGGACTGGAGACGCACCGGTTATCCGGCACTTATTCCTGCGCAGGAATTCGGCAGCACATGGGGCGTTACGGACGCTGCATCCGGTGCACGCAGGATGCCTTATCCGGAAAGGGAAAAAACTTCCAACTCAGCCAATTACAGTGCAGCCGTCAGCAATCTTCTCAAAGGCGAGGACAATATGGCTACGCGCCTGTGGTTTGACTGCAAAACAAAATAGAAGTTATGAAGCATACAAGTAAAATAATCACATTCCTGATTTTTGCCGCAGGGCTCTCTGCCTGCTCGAAATGGACGGAGCCAGAGTCACTTGACCTCGCTCCCAAGCCTCAGCCGCAGCCGGAGGAATATTACCGTAACCTCAGGAACTACAAAGCCGGAGAGCACAAGCTTGCGGTTTTCGGTATGGACGCAATTTCAGAGGCACCTACCGGACGTTCCCAGCATCTGACTGCCATGCCGGACAGCACCGACTACATCTATCTCCGCAATCTCGGCGGAGGACTTCATCCGGTTCTTGCAGGAGAAGTTGCAGCAATACGTGAGCAGAAGGCTACGAAAGTCCTTGCAGACGTGGATTTCCTTTCAATCTGCAATGAATGGGATGCCATTCAGGAAGAGAGAGAGGAAAGCGGGCAGCCGGCAGGCACCGAGGATGAATTCAAGGCTCTGTGCAGGGAAAGGCTTCTCAGCCAGCTTGACTGCTGCAATGCCTACGGACTTGACGGCATAATGGCTTCATTCAACGCCGCCGCTGAATTCGCTCTCGCAGGCCGCGCCTGTTTCGTGGACACCATTATGGAATGGCTTTCCGGGAATCCGTCCAAAACGCTCTTTGTGAGGGGCATACTTTCCACCCTTGTCCGCAATACATCCGGGGATACGGTGGTCTATGACGTCAAATCCTTCTTCCAAAGGTGCGAGGGACTGATTTACGAATGTGGAACGGAATATTCTGCCGGCAATGTGGAACTGGCTATAGACCGCATCATCGAAAGAGGCGGCGGCAATGTTCCTGTGGACAGGTTCATCCTCGAGGTGACTGTCCCGACCCCGTCCGACCCTGCGCAAATCGGGATGTCTCCGCTCGCTGCGGCTGAATGGATAGATTTGCCTTATGCCAATTTCTCCAAAACAGGACTTTGCGTAAGCAATGCCCAGGATGCCTATTTCTATGGCAGCAACAGCTATCAGAGCCTGAGAGCGGCCATAAGCGTCATGAATCCAAGCAACAACTGATAAGAATAGAATTATGGATTTGAAAAGATATTTGTCACTTGCGGTACTGGTAGCCGTATCGCTTCAGGCATGCAGCAGCGAAGGGACAGAACCTGAAAACAGGCTGTTCATTTCCGCGCCGACCTATGCGCCTAAGATTATGGTTCAGACAGACGAGGGTGTGAAAGAGACAAGTTACGATTTCACTGTCGGTCTGGTGTCCCCTCTTGAGCGGGATGTCAAAGTCAGAATTGAAAAGGCTCCAGCCATGCTTGAAAACTATCGCAACGGCTGGTATGACGCCACTGCTCTCCTGCTTCCTGAAGAGAATTTCTCCTCAGCAAGTCTGGAGACCGAAATCGTGGCTGGCGCAGTTTCAAGCCGCAGTGTGTCCGTGCATATCAGCGGACTCGACAAACTTGACTATTCCACCAATTACGTGCTGCCTCTGACCATTTCGGATTCGGACGGAGTGGCGGTGATGGAAAGCGCGAGGACAGTGTATGTGGTTCTCAGCGAGGCTTCACTCATAAATGTAGTGGGCGGAATCAACGACAATCTTGCATGGGTGGACTGGAAGGACAAGTCTCCGTTGAAGGATATGACAACTTTCACGATGGAGGTGCTCATCAACGCCAACGCCTTTGCCAACGATGAGATTTCCACAATCATGGGTATAGAGGACAATTTCCTCATCCGTGTGGGAGACGCCAACTATCCCAAGAATATGCTCAATATCGCCTACGGAAAGAAAGTGCCGGGACAGGACCTTAACGCCAGAGGCTCTGTCAAGATAGACAAACCTCTTGTCGAGACAGGTGTCTGGAATCATATAGCCGTAAGTTTCGACAACGGCAGAATCGATGTCTATCTCAACGGCAAACGCATAGGCGGCTGTGAAGAGGCAAAATGTGACAACGGTGAAACACTCACCAGCGTGGACTTCACGACAGGGGAGTCTATAGACGGGACGGGCCGTCCTGATGAGGACGAAGGCAGGCCGAGAGCTTTCTGGTTCGGATATTCCTACGATGACAAGAGAGATTTCGACGGTCTTCTCGCAGAGGCGCGAATCTGGAACAAGGCTCTTACACTTGAAGAGATCAATGCCGAAAACCATTTCTGGAAGGTGCGTCCGGACAGCGAAGGTCTTGTCGCATATTGGAAATTCAATGACGGCAGCGGAAATGTCATCAAAGACCACTCTCCGTATGGAAATGACCTCAATGCCGACCATGCCCTGCTCTGGGTGGGAGTCGATCTTCCGTAAACAAAAGACATTACTAAACCAATATTTAAACTTTATTATGACTGAGAATTTGTATAAACTCGTTTATGGGGCTATGACCGCCCTTGCGGTATTCGCCTGTACACCGGAAGAGAATCCGGAACCGGGAGATACCAAAAACAAACTTGCAGTCACTCCGGACACTGCCATCGAGTTCAAGGCTGCGGACAACAGCGACGTTGTCCTGACAGTCGAGACCGATGCCACGGAGTGGGAAGTGAAGGCTTCCGAAGACTGGATCCTCACAACCAAGGCTGATGGTAAAATTACAGTAAACGTGGAGGAAAACACAGCCGGTGCACGTGCCGGAAGGATTACGGTCGGCGCAGGAAATGCCGATCCAGTGAAAATAACCGTAACCCAGGCCAAGGCTGAGGAAGACAAGCCTTATCTTACGGTCACTCCTTCAGGGGACATCAGCTTCGTTTCAACAGGAGCCGAGCCGGTGGTGCTTACGGTCGATACCAATGTGCCGGAATGGAATTATGAAGTCCAGGGTTCGTGGCTTGAAGCGGTTCAGGGCGATGGAACGCTTACTGTGACCGCCTCTGACAACACCACAGCCAACCAGCGTGCGGGCCGTATTACCATCAAGGCTGAAGGCGTTTCTTCAGTGCGTGTCAACGCTGCCCAGGAAGCTTTCGACCCTATGGCGGGAAAAGTGTCTCTTTATGATGCCAATGACGGGCGTACGGGTTCATTAGAAATCGCGAACCTGAATGTCATTGATTTCCCTCTTACGGTTAAGCTCGACCAGGCTATGCCAAGTGACGTCAAGGTCAGTCTCGTGTATGACGCAGCCTATGTTGACGCCTACAACGTAATCAACGGCACTTCCTGCCTGTTGTTCCCTGAAGAGCTCGTTACTATTCCTGAGAACGGGGAGGTGACCATCCCGGCAGGACAGACTCAGGTTTCAGTGATTCTGAAGCTCAATCCGGACAGCATGGACCTGCGCAACAATGTGGATTTCCTGATTCCTGTTATCGTGAAGCCGGGTGCGGGTCTTACAGCCCCTTCTGCAACTTCGAGAGTGAACTATACTATCGCCCGCAAATGCCGGAAGGAGGTGAGGAACGTAGTCTATATCGATACAAAGGATACCAACCCGCTAAACTTCCTCGAACTCCGTCTCGAAGACGGCAGCATGATGGCTGATGCCGTGGTGCTTTTCTCTTCCAACATAAACTGGGACGGCAGGAACCAGGAGGTTATTCTCAACAACAACGGACCTACCCAGGATTTGCTTGACAATACTGAAACATTTTTGCAGCCTCTCAGAAAGGCAGGAATCAAGGTGTTCCTCAGCCTGCTCGGCAACCATGACGGCGCAGGTCTCGCAAACCTTTCGGAGTATGGTGCAAAGGAGTATGCGAAGACTCTTGCAAATGCCGTTCTGAAATACAAACTGGACGGAGTCGCCTATGACGACGAGTATTCGTCTTACGGAACCCTCAGCGGAGAATGGTTCGAGTATGCATCTGCGGCAAATGCGGCACGTCTGATTTACGAGACGAAAGAAGCCATGAAGAGAATTGTTCCGTGGGAGACCTATAACATGGTCTACTATCTTGGAAATATCAATTCTGCGATGCCGAGATACAACGGTATCGCTCCAGGCGAGTTCGTGGATCTGGCAGTCAACGATTATATTGCAGGTGCGGCGACTCCGATGTTAGGAATGACGAAGTCTCAGTGCTCCGGAGGTTCTGTTGAACTGGAAAGAGGTGGTGGCTTCGACCCGGGTTCTGCGGCCGGCATCAAAACTAAAGGCTACGGTTGGATGATGTGGTTCAGCTACAATCCGGTCAGACATCCTGACAATGTCAAGGCTTTCCAGAGGGCGGCATTGGGTCTCTATGACAATATGAAGCTTCCGGACCCTAAGTATGTGTACAAAAAATACCATATGGGTTCAAACGACAGAGGTCAGTTTGATACTGAAAAATATCCTTTCTCATGGACAGGAGGAGATCTTTAGTAATAATCACATAAATAACTGAAACAATATGAAAAAGACATTTTTGATGATGGCAGGCCTGCTCGTTCTGGCAGCAGGCTGCGAACAGACACCTATCGAACCGGACGATCC
>CABQAB010000173.1 GCA_902461985.1 uncultured Bacteroidales bacterium
TCATCTTCGTACATCTTCCGCCGATCTGCCTCTCTTCACCCTCTACCTCGGGACCGCCGTCAATAGGATGTCCGTAGGCGTCGAAGAAACGTCCGGAGAGTTCTTCGCTGACACGGAGAGCAGGAGGGTTGCCGAGGAAAGTGACTTCGGCATCTGTAGGGATTCCCTCGGTGCCGGAGAAGACCTGGAGGGTTACGGTAGAACCTTTGGTCTTCACCACCTGGGCAAGCCTGCCGTCTACAACGGCAAGCTCATCATTTGCCACACCGTCTGCCTTCAGTGAGACTGTGGCTTTGGTGATGCCTTCAAGTCTCGTGTAGATTTTGTGATATGCTTTATTTGCCATTGTTCAGAAGTGTGTTAAGTTGGTTTTCCAGTTCATTGAACCTGTCGCTGTGGAATTCGGAATAGTTCATCTGACGGAGAGTGTTGATGACTTCCTTGAAGAAGTTGCGACATTCTTCGAAATCGTTGAACTCAAAGTCGCGCCCGCATATTCCCAGAACAAGTTCCACCATATATTTCTGCCTTTCAAGAGGACAGAGGGCGTCTATCTCGTCGAAAGCGTCCTGCTGAAGAATCACGAAGTCGATAAGTTCGGATTTCCAGAACAGTTCGTGATAGCCCATCGGCACGCCGTCGTCACCGAGGATGTTTATCTGCTCGTTGGCTTCACGGCCTTTGCGGATTATATTCTTGAGCTGGTTTACCTTGCCCTCCCAACCCGGAGTGATAGCCTTGTCGAGGTATTCCTGGATTTCAGGATATTCGAGATATTTTGAATAGGAGTCGATAGGGTTCACTGCCGGATACCTTTTCTGGTCGGCACGCTTCTGTTCAAGGGCGTAGAAGCATCTTGCAGCTTTCTTGGTGGACTCGGTCACAGGCTCCTTGAGGTTACCTCCCGCCGGAGATACGGTTCCGATGAAAGTCACTGAACCGGTCTGGCCGTTGTTGAGTACGACCATGCCCGCGCGTGCGTAGAAATTGGATATGATTGCCGAAAGGTCCACAGGGAACGCGTCTGCTCCAGGAAGCTCCTCCATACGGTTGGACATTTCCCTCAGAGCCTGTGCCCATCTTGATGTGGAGTCTGCAAGCAGGAGGACTTTCATGCCCATTGCACGGTAGTATTCGCAGATTGTCATTGCCGTGTAGACTGAAGCTTCGCGGGCTGCGACCGGCATGTTGGAAGTGTTGCAGATGATGGTTGTCCTTTCCATGAGGTGACGGCCTGTGTGCGGGTCGATCAGCTCAGGGAACTCCGTGAATATTTCAACGACCTCGTTCGCACGTTCGCCGCATGCTGCCATCACGATTACCTGGGCGTCTCCTTGTTTTGCAATTGCGTGCTGGAGCACTGTCTTGCCGCATCCGAAAGGTCCCGGAATGAACCCGGTACCGCCTTCAGCAATAGGGTCGAGGGTGTCGATTACCCTGACTCCGGTTTCCATAATCCTGTTCGGCCTCGGTTTTTCCCTGTAATTTCTGATTGCGACCTTGACCGGCCATTTCTGGGTCATGGTGACATTTACGTCATTGCCTTCGGCGTCAGTGAGCACTGCCACTGCGGTGTCAATGTTGTACTGCCCCGCCGGAAGTACGGATTTTACGGTGTATTCACCCTTGAATGAGAACGGTACCATGATTTTGTGAGGCAGCCATCCTTCCTTGACTTCTCCGAGCCAGTCAGCGGCAATCACCGTGTCGCCGGCTTTTGCGAGCGGGGTGAAGTCCCAGAGTTTTTCATGATCGAGAGGGTCTGTGTATTCTCCTCTTTTGAGGAATACCCCCGTCATAGTGGTAAGGTTGTTCTGGAGTCCGTCGTAGCAGCTTGAAAGCAGGCCCGGACCGAGAGTGACTTCGAGCATCCTGTTCTCGAAAACGACCTTGTCCCCGTTTTTCAGGCCACGGGTGCTCTCAAACACCTGCACTGCAGCGGATTTGCCGTTCACTCTGATGACCTCCGCCATCAGATCCGTTCCCTCTGTGCTGATGAAACAGATTTCATTCTGTGAAACAGGACCGTCCACTTCGACAGTGACAAGGTTGGAAACAATGCCCGTAACCTTTCCTGTAGTCTTGTCCATATTATCTTATTTTATTTGTTTTCCTTAACCATTGAATTCGACGCCCTTGAACGTGCCTCTGACCTCATCGCTGAGTTTGCGGAACATTTCGCGTCCTTTTTGTTCATCGAGACGGAACCAGCGTGCAGCCACCTGCATTTTAGCAATGAATGCCAGCACCGCATCGACATTGAAGAAGTCGAAGACAGTCATGTCCGAAATCTTGTCCCAGACAAGGTCGTCGAGAGCCTTTTCCCGTGTAAGCAGGTCTTCGTTGCGCAGGGCTTCCTCCACAGCCTGCTGCTCTTCGAAAGGCAGTTCCATGGCTTCGTCATTGGCGTCTTTCAGCACCATCACGTCTTTGTCCGCCGGTCTGCCGAGAGCCTTGTTCAGGAACCTGACCTTGGAATTGCGCAGATTCAGGTCGAATGTGAAATATTCGCGGAGGAAACGGTCAGGGTGCACAATGGCTTTGCGGTAGAAGTCCGCGTCCAGTTTTTCCTCCCTGTATCCGTCCATGAGAAAATCCACGAGGGCGTTGTCATGCCTGTCCAATTGTGCCCTGATTTCCTCTATGAAACCGTCCGGAGTCTTGTCGGTAAACTTGAATCCGTGGTCCACTACCGGAAGTCCTGCAATGATGTATTCGTAGTTTTTCATGTCGGAATCAGCCGAAGAGAATCTTCTTTGTCGCAGGTCTGAGGTAATTGCCTATGATTTCACTGAATGATTCGTCCGTGAAACTGATGAAGTAGCCGCCGTTCTTCGGGCCGATGGTGAAGCCGGCTCCGTTCTTGCCGTAATTCACCGTTATTTCCTTGCCGAGGGTCTTGCTGACCTCGCCTTTGACATAGGCATCGAGTTCTGTCTTCAGGCTCTGCGGAAGGCAGAGTTCGAGGTCGCAGTCCCTGCCCTGTGCGAATGCCTTGACGGCTTCAAGAATGAGTCCTTTGACAAATTCAACGTCAGAAAGCGCAGCCTTGACATTCTTGTCGGCAGCCTGTGCCGTTACGAGTCCTTCGATTGCCTGCCTTGTCTGGCTTATGCTCTGACGGGATGCGAGGGCGATTTCCCCTGCAGTCCTTGTCGTGAGGTCCTGAGCCTCTTTCTGTGCAGCCGCGATGATTGCACCGGCTTCCTTTTTTGCCTCGGCAATTATTTCATCGGCCTTGGTTCTGGCTCCGGCAACGATTGCCTCGCCTTCGCTTTTGCCTTTGGACAGACCTTCATTGTAAAGCTTGTCTGTCAGTTCCTGCAATTTGTTCTGCATATCGCTATAGTTTTGATTATTATTTGTCAGTTTTGATTATCATTTATCCGCGTCAGCGCACAAAAACTTACAAAAGTAGTAAAAAAACGCATCGGGGACAAGCATAATGCGTGCCCGAAGTGTTTTTTATTCCGAAATATGAAGCAAAACCGGATTTTTGAATAAGAAACTGTTTCAAAAATATGTCAAGAATTTCAAGACAGTATCAAATTTTTTCTGCATTTGTGCCCGGATTTCATTGTTATTTCATAACTTCGCAGCCCTTTTCGCATGGAGGACCTTCTCGCGTAGAGGTGACAACAATGTCAGTGTGCTTGGTAACCACTTAAAAAACAAGTTATTATGAAATCAAGTCAAGTCGGGAAACCTATGTTTTCCACCTGTTTCCTGCTTTTGGGAATCATCTTCAATGTCTGTCTGATTGCATCCAATCTTTTCGAGACCAAACTTTTCACCCTCTGGAACATCTCGCTGACTGGCGGTGTTATCATTTTCCCGGTTTCCTACATCATCAACGACTGTCTGGTCGAGGTCTATGGCTACAGGAAATCCAGGCTCGTCATCTGGACCGGTTTCGCCATGAATTTTTTCGTGGTGCTGATGGCACAGATTGTCAGAGTCCTGCCAGACTCGCCTTTCTGGGACGGGGGAGAGCATTTCAACTATGTCTTTGCCATGGCTCCGAGGGTGACTCTGGCCTCTCTGCTGGCTTTTGTCAGCGGGTCTACTGTCAATGCGCTGATTATGAGCAAGATGAAGGTGGCATCCAAGGGGAGGGGATTCTCTCTCAGGGCAATTCTCTCTACAATAGGGGGCGAGTCTGTGGATTCTCTTATTTTCTTCCCTATTGCGTTCTGGGGCATAGGCATGACTGAAATGCTGCGGCTGATGGTTACGCAGATTGTTGCCAAAACCCTGTACGAAATCATCATCCTTCCTGTCACGAACATCGTTGTCCGCAAACTCAAGTCCATCGAGGGCGAGGATGTCTACGATGAGAACATTTCATATAATCCTTTCAAGATAAGTCACTTATCTTGAAAGGATTATAAAACCTTCGCAGAAGGTTTTATGTCCTCTTACCCCCGGTCTGCCGATGTTTCATTGTCAATATCTGTGATAAGGTTCAGACATGACGTGCAGGGTCTTCGGTATCCAGACGCGGTATCTTCCGGACTTGTCCCAGTCGTTTCCGGCCGAAGCGAAATCGCAGAAATGAATCATCTTTACAGCCTTGTCTCCGGCATCCTCAAGATTGGTCCCAGTCACCATCGGGACATACAGGTCGAGCCATTGGAATGACCCTTCCACTGCAACCGACGGCACGGCATCTACAACTCCGTCC
>CABQAB010000174.1 GCA_902461985.1 uncultured Bacteroidales bacterium
CGGCCGGCCCGGGCAAAAAGGACGAGGAAATGGAAGTCAAAGTCGGAGACGTGGTTCTCTACGGCAAGTATTCCGGAACGGAAGTTACTTTTGAGGACAAGAAGTACCTCATTATGAAACAGTCAGACATTTTGGCAATCATATAAAAGCCGGGCACGGTTTATTTTGGTTTAATGATTTTTAATGGATAACAATTATGGCAAAGGATATAAAATTCAATATTGACGCCCGCACCAAAATGAAAGAAGGTGCTGACGCATTGGCAGATGCAGTCAAAGTCACACTCGGACCTAAGGGCCGCAACGTGATTATCGACAAGAAATTCGGTGCTCCGCAGGTAACCAAGGACGGTGTGACAGTGGCAAAAGAAGTGGAACTGGAAGACAGGTTCGCAAATATGGGAGCCCAGATGGTCAAGGAAGTCGCTTCCAAGACCAATGACCAGGCAGGAGACGGAACTACCACCGCGACAGTGCTTGCCCAGGCCATTATCAATGTGGGACTGAAGAATGTCACCGCCGGTGCAAACCCTATGGACATCAAACGCGGTATCGACAAGGCTGTCGCTGCCGTAGTCGAGAACCTCAAATCACAGTCTCAGGAAGTCGGGGAAGACTATGCCAAGATTGAGCAGGTCGGCACAATCTCGGCAAACAACGACAACTACATCGGCAAACTGATTGCTGACGCTATGTCCAAAGTGAAAAAAGACGGAGTCATCACCGTAGAGGAAGCCAAAGGCACCGAGACTGAAGTCAAGGTTGTTGAGGGTATGCAGTTCGACCGTGGATATATCTCACCTTATTTTATGACGAACAGCGACAAGATGGAGGCTGTCCTTGACGATCCACGGATTCTCGTCACCGACAAAAAGATTTCCACAATGAAGGATCTGCTTCCAATTCTCGAACCTATCGCGAGAGAGGGCAAGTCACTTCTGATTGTTGCGGAGGATGTTGATGGTGAGGCACTTACCACATTGGTTGTGAACAGATTGCGCGGCACTTTGAAGATTGCTGCCGTCAAGGCTCCGGGCTTCGGCGACAGAAGAAAGGAAATGCTTCAGGACATTGCCACCCTTACAGGCGCAATTGTGGTTTCTGAAGAAAGAGGCTTTACTCTTGAGAACTGCACTCCGGATATGCTCGGACGTGCCGAGAAGGTTGTCATCAGCAAGGAGAACACAACCATCGTGAACGGTCAGGGTGACAAGGACGCCATTGCAGAGCGTGCGGACCTGATTCGCAAACAGATTGAGACCACTACTTCCGATTATGACAGGGAGAAACTCCAGGAGCGTCTCGGCAAACTCGCAGGCGGTGTGGCAGTTCTTTATGTCGGCGCAACTACCGAGGTCGAGATGAAGGAGAAGAAAGACCGTGTGGAGGATGCGTTGAGCGCGACACGTGCTGCTGTCGAGGAAGGTATAGTTCCTGGCGGTGGTGTCGCTTATATCCGCGCTGCCGAGGCACTCAAGGACCTTAAGGGCGCAAATGAGGATGAGACTACAGGTATCCGCATCGTCGCTTCAGCCATCGAAGAGCCTCTGCGTCAGATTGCAGCCAATGCAGGTCTGGAAGGCAGTGTCATCGTGAACAAAATCCGCGAGGGCAAGGGAGATTTCGGATTCAATGCCCGCACCGAGGAGTATGTGAATATGTTCGAGGCTGGTGTGATTGACCCGACCAAGGTTTCACGCGTGGCTTTGGAGAATGCGGCATCAGTCGCAGGAATGTTCCTCACCACCGAGTGTGCCATCGCTGACATTCCTGAAAAGGAAGCACCTGCAATGCCTGCCGGTGCCGGAATGGGCGGAATGATGTAGGATTGTTTCCTATGGTATAAGAAAACGGGTTGGCCGGCTGGTCAACCCGTTTTTTGTGCTTCTTTAGTGCGGCTGAGTACAAGAATCATTACTCGAATACGAAGCAGTCGAAATAGAAGTCATAGTGGTCTTTTGTCGGGAAACCAGTGGCTTCGTCGATTTCAATTCTGATTTTTGCGTCATGCGGAGTGCCGTTGTCAAGAATGTATGTGAAAGACTGCACTGTCCCCCTGTCGCCGTATGTGCTGAGGGAAATCTGCTGCGGATTCTGCCATTTAGTCTCCCCGAACTCGCAGAATGAAATCGTCGCCTTCTGCCAGAACTCGCTGAAGAGATAGTTGAAACTCACCTGTTTGAGATCTTTCAGGAAAAACTCCATTTTCAGATGTCCGAACTGCGGCTGATCATAGTCCTCCTCTTCCTGATACACACGCAACTGCGCCGACTGTCCGCCCTGAAGCGGTTTCTGCCACGAGAATGAGCCGTACCATGTGCTCCATTCAAGATTTTCCCTGCCTGCGGTGAGCCCGTATTTATAGTAACTCGGCTTGTCCGTGGTCGGGAATCCCTTTTCGAAATTCTCATTGAAAGGATATGCGGTCTTTACCAATGGTCCGTATTCCTTTTCCGGAGTATAGAAGTCGTCCTCTATGAATCCGCCTTTGTATTCCACATTGATATAGTTCAATTCCCATCTCTCAGTCTGGGTGGTTCCCATGCAGTAGAAACATATTTCATCGCAGTTTTCAGGAGCTGTTACAGTGTATGTGCCCTCTGCATCAATGGCGACAGTTTCTGATTTTGCGGCTTTCCCGTTCACGGAATGGGCGATTTTCGTGGCAGTGGCAGCCCCTACGGTAACTTTGAGGAGTTTGGACCCGTTTTTCGACCTCACCCGAATATGGTTTCCTCCTTTGTCGGCGTTTGAGCCCTGATAGAATCTGATGTGCCCGTTTTCGAGCAGCAGAGGCCACGCAGTGCCGTTGCCTTGGGAGCAGACGTAGTCGATGTTTCCGTATTCATCTAAATAATCGTAGAAATCGCTGTAGAAGTCATCGTATTCTACATTATGTTCCAGTTCCGGATGCTGCGGAGCCGGTTTTACGTCAACTTTTTCCTCTCCCGGGTCAAGAATCTCAATCACCGGGTCCGGATCGTCTTCTCCGGGTCCGTCAGGATTGTCAGGGTCGGGATTGTCAGGTTTATCCGGCTTGTCCAGGTCGTCAGGATTATCTGGATCATTCGGATCGTCAGTGTTGTCACCGGGATTGTCTCCTGGGTTTTCCACGTCTTCCCTGTTGTCACTGTCCGAGGGCTGTTCCGGCAACGTGCCTGTGCATGAGAGTGCCATTGCCGCAATCGTGAGCAGCGCAAGCAGCCTTTTTGTCAAATTGTCCATATCTTCTGCATTGAATGGTCAAAATTGGATTCTCTGTATGTTTACAGAATCCTTTCAAACGGGTCGAGGGAAAAGCCGGAGGCCAAAACTTTTCGGGCCGCTTCCTGCGCTCCTTCCAAAGATAGATCCCTGTAATTCCCGCATTGGATTTCATTCGCGGCTGGAATTTCGGTCGCATTCAGCACGTCCTTCAGGGCGTCCACCAAAGCATCTCTCATGGCCTTCACCTCCACATCTCCCCAGACAGTTACATAAAATCCTGTCCTGCAGCCCATTGGACTCAAGTCAATGACATTGTCGATATGCTTTCTCAAATCTCCGGCAAGCAGGTGCTCAAGGCCGTGAATCGCCGAAGTCGTGAAACATTCTTTGTTCGGCTGCATGAACCTTAGATCGAATTTGCTTACTTTGTCGCCTTTCGGCCCGTCTGACACGCAGCATTTCCTTACGTATGGGGCTTTGACTTTCCTGTGGTCAAAGGTGAAACTCTCAACTTTTATTTCTTTCGTATCCATATTATTACAGGTCGTTTCGTTTTATACTTTATTATAGGTTGCTTCGTTTTATCCTTCTCCGCTCTTGTTCCGCTTCCTTATATCGTCTCTATAACTGATCTCACCTCTTCCCACGTTGCGTCTTCCGAATGGCGTATGCTGTGTTCGTATTTGTCGAGGCAGAGGTTGTCGCTGACGATTTTTACCGCACCCTTCAGAGGCAGGTCGAAAGCGGCTATATAATTCAGTTCCATATCGAAGGCGCAAGGTTCGGCTATATCCGTTTTCAGTACAAAAGAATTGCTGGTGTAGCACGGAAATCCCTTTTCGGCCAATTTATATCCGTTACGCCAGTCTTCGAATTCGACTGTGTTGTCCATAAGTCTCCAAGTCTCGGACACCTTTATTACTGAACCTATGGCTATGGAATTGCTTCCGCAGAATCCCACGTTGACTATTCTTTCGTTTTTTATGCCGGGACGAAGCAGCAGTCCCGAGCAGGACCGGATGACGTTTCCTGCACCGACCCCGATTTTTATGATTTCGTGTCCTTTCAAATGTTTTGATGCGAGTCTGAACTCGTCATCGGTGGCTACCAGTATTATCATAACTTTTTCTTTTATGTACAAAAATACAATATTTCTGTTTCCGGCAAAAATATGTCAAAAAATCCGTTTTTCACAAGTTAGGGATAATCAAGCACTTGCGAAATGAGGTCAGAAAAAGATGAAAAAAAGATGAAAAATAATTGGGAAAAAGTTTGCAGGTTAAGAAAAAAGGCGTACCTTTGCAATCCCTTTCGGAAGAGAGGGTGACCACAAGCGGCTGAGAGGTCGCTTGTATGTTCAAAAAAGTTCTTTGATTTATTTTGGAGTGGATGCATTCCAAAAGAAACAAAGAGAAGATCATTGAAAAGACTGAGAAGAAGACTTTCGGAGTTACGGTTGGGCCGCGAGGCCG
>CABQAB010000175.1 GCA_902461985.1 uncultured Bacteroidales bacterium
CTGTATTTACTTTGAATTACTTTTAATGAGTGAGCGTCTATTTTCCGATGCAAAACCTCGAGAAAATATTCCCTAAAACCTCGTCGGTGGAGATTTCGCCGAGGATGGAGCCGAGGGCGTTGAGAGCTTCGCGGATGTCCTGGGCGGCGAGGTCGGTAGGGATGCCGGTGGCGAGGCCGTCCTTGACGCGAGAGAGGGCGGCGGAGGCGGCGGAGAGGGCCTCGTAGTGGCGAAGGTTTGTGACTAAAACTGCATCGGAGTCGGAGATTATGTCTTTTTGAGAGGCGGCAATCTGCCGTTTCAGAACTTCTATCCCAGTCTTTTCCGATGCGGAGATAGATAGTAGACAATATGTCTGTTTATCAGTTGATGAAATAAATTTGTTGTGCTCAATAACATTTTTGTTTCCCGATAAAATATCACTGTCTGACACCCAAAGATCGCTCTTGTTAAGCACGATGAACACTTTTTGAGTTGCGGTGTCTGCCAGCATGAGGATTTTCCCGACAGATGATTCAATATCATCTTCCGGCAGGCTGCCGTCAACAACTCCAAGTATCACGCGGGCCTCATGTAGTTTTTTCATTGAACGTTCTATGCCTGCCTTTTCGATGGCGTCGGAGGTTTCTCTCAGTCCAGCCGTGTCGATGAATCTGAAAAGGAGACCGTCGATATTCATGGTCTCCTCAATGGTGTCACGAGTGGTGCCGTGTACATCGGAAACTATCGCGCGATCCTCGCCGAGCAGGGCGTTCAGCAGGGTGCTCTTGCCGGCATTCGTGGCTCCGATGATAGCAACGGGAATGCCGTTTTTGATTGCGTTTCCTGCCATGAAAGAATTTCTCAGCCGTCCGATATGCCCAAGGACCTCATCGAGAAGCACATTCAGCCGCACCCTGTCGGCGAATTCAACATCCTCTTCGCTGAAATCCAGTTCGAGTTCCATCAGCGAAACTATGTTCAGGAGTTCCGCGCGCATGGATTGAAGTTCCGACGAGAATCCTCCTTTCATCTGGTTCAAGGCTACGCGGTGTGCGGCTGAATTCTGCGCCGCTATCACATCTGCCACAGCCTCTGCCTGGGCAAGGTCCATTTTCCCGTTGAGAAAGGCCCGTCTGGTGAATTCACCGGGTTCAGCAAGCCGTGCTCCGGCCCTGACCAAAAGAGAGGAAATCTCATTGAAAATATACGATGACGCGTGACAGGAAATCTCGACGGAATTTTCACCTGTATAGGAGCGTGGAGCGCGGAATACGCTTACAAGGACTTCGTCCAAAAGTTTCCCGTCCCCCTTGAATATCTGTCCGAAATGAAGTGAATATCCCGGTGCCTTGGACAGGGTTCCACCGTAGTTTGAACCGCCGGAAAAAGCAGTCTCCATATTCTCTCCGCAGTCCACGCATCCAACTGCTCCGCGGACAGTATGGACTACACGGTCTGCAATTGTGAGGGCGTCGTGGCCGCTGAGCCGTATTACGGTAATCGCGCCCGTTCCGGGAATGGTCGCCGGGGCATAAATCGTATCTTCGTTTTTCTCTATATACATGTCACTCAATTTAATACGTCTTCTTTCTTGTCCTCGTCCTGCTTTTTTAGATCCCTGTCCCGCGCTTCAGAAAATGAAAATTTCCTGTTCTCCTTAAATATGTCCGGAATACAATTCCGTACAATTCCGTACAATTCCGTACAATTCCGCATAATTCCGCATAATTCCGCATAATTAAGAGTTATACATCACGGCAATCCTTCTATCTCTGAACCGCCAATATTCCCGGTCATCAACAGCTGCAAAGGCGAATCATTTTTCCTTCGGCCCGTCCCAGTTCATGAATCCGCGGTCAAGTTCATATACCTTGAATCCTTTGCCGGCAAGCCGTTTAGCTGCGGTTTTGCTCCTGGCACCGCTCCTGCAGTACAACGCGACTGGACGTCCAAGGTCAAGCCCGGCTGAGGCAAGTTCATCAAAGTCAGCTCTTTTCACGTCGATGTTGACAGCTCCGGGAATATGCCCGTCTGCAAACTCTTCCGCTGTACGCACATCCACAAGCTGCACATTGCTGTCGGAAATCGTTGCTGCAAATTCCTGGTTGCTTTGTGAGATAAAGTCTTCCGTACTGCAGCATCCGCTGAAGAGCCATCCGGCCAGTGCAAGTGTAAAAAAGTGTTTCATGACGTCTGAAAATTTCCGGTCGCAAAGTTACATAAAATCCGCTGATTATGTACCCGAATCTTTATTTGTCATAGACGGGCGGTGATTTCGGCATGTCGGTCTATATAACATAGAATAAAAGTCGTATATTTGTCTCCGGCGATGGTGTGTTGGCGGCAAATGCAGCCTGCACTTGACCAAACCAAACCGACAATAATATGGCAAGCAGTATTGAATTTGTAGAATTTGTCGCTTCCCAGCTGGAGGCTTTGGGGGAGGTGCGCTACCGGAAGATGTTCGGTGAATATATGGTGTATGTCAATGAGAAGCCGGTTGTGCTCGTGTGTGATGACACCGCCTATGTGAAGATGCATCCGGATATAGCTGGAATGATGGATGGCGCTGAAATCGACGTCCCTTATCCTGGGGCGAAGGAGCATTATATATTGGATGCGGGGCATAAGGAGGTCCTGCTGAAGGTCGTGTCCACGCTGGAACGTTTGCTGCCGTTCCCGAAGAAGAAAGGGAGAAAAACCGAAAGATTATGAACAGGAAAATAGGTATATACGGCTCTGCAGTCAATCTCATTTCTGTGATATGCTTTGCATTGTCCCTGCTGGCCGGCTTTGATTTCGGAAGTTACATTTCTTCCATGTTCATAGCGTTCAGTTTTGTGCTGATGGTGTGCAGCTATGCCGGTCTTGCCGACGCTACCGTCAAGGCTGCCGGCTATGTCTCAGTGGCTTTTGCCTCTATATATGCGACAATCATCCTCTTGGTCTATTTCGCCCAGCTTACGACTGTCCGCCTGGGTGAACTGACATGCCAGGCGGCCGAACTTCTTGATTTTCAGAGATGCGGACTGATGTTCAATTATGACCTGCTCGGCTACGGGCTTATGTCGCTGTCCACATTCTTTGCCGGACTGACCATAAAGCCTCAGACAAAAGCGGACAAGTGGCTGAAATGTCTGCTTATGATACACGGCGTATTCTTTATCTCATGCCTGGTCATGCCTATGCTCGGGGTATTCAGTGCTGATAGTCCGGAGTGGGTTGGTGTCGCTGTGCTGGAATTCTGGTGCCTGTATTTCTGTCCTGTCGGAATTTTGTCTTTTGTACATTTTTCAGATTGCAGCAAATGATTTTTTCTATAATTTTGCGCGATTTTTTGAAAAACGGAATAGAGAAACTATGAACAAGCCGTTGCTTTCGCTCGCTCTCGGTGCTTTTGCGCTGGGGATTGCAGAGTTCGGAATGATGGGAATCCTGAACGACATTGCTGCCGCGATAGATATAAGTGTCGTGAAGGCAGGGTATCTTATTTCTGCATACTCTGCTGGTGTCGCCATAGGTGCTCCAGGGCTGCTGTTCCTGCGCAGAATGCCGCTCCGCCGCCTGATGCTGCTGTTGGCCGGCGTAATCGCCGCAGGCAATGCCATGGTGGCATTGTCTCCGAATTTTGTCTGTCTTATAGTCGCAAGGTTCGTTTCCGGTCTGCCGCACGGGGCGTTTTTCGGTGCCGGAGCCATAGTCTGCTCCAAACTGGCCGAACCTGGAAAAGGTGCGTCTGCCGTGGCTGTGCTGGTCGGTGGCATGACAGTGGCTAACCTTGTAGGAGTGCCGTGCTTTACTTTAATATGCCATCTCCTGTCATGGAGACTGCCGTTCGGGATAGTCGCGGTGCTCGGAGTGCTGACATTTGTCGCGATAAGATCTTGGGTGCCGGCTCTTCCTTCTCTTCCTGATACCGGAATGAAGGGCCAGTTCCGTTTTCTGGCAAAGCCGGAGCCTTGGCTGATATATGCGGGCGTGTTTTTCGGCCAGGCGAGTGTCTATTGCTGGTTGAGCTATATCGCACCTATCATGACGCAGGTTGCCGGTTTCTCCGAGGATTCCATGACTTATATCATGGTCCTGGTAGGAGCGGGGATGGTGGCAGGCAACTTCCTGTCCGGACGGCTCGCCGACAGACATTCCGCTTCGCTTGTAACTGCGGTGATCGCGACTCTTGCCGTCGTACTGATGCCGATGATCTATCTGTTTGCTGGAAGCAAGATACCTTCGCTGCTTTTCGCATTTGCAGCCCCAGCTCTGCTGTTCGGTCTTGGGGGACCGCTCCAGTACCTTATTGTCGGATATGCAAAGGGAGGTGAGATGCTTGGCGGAGCAGGAATCCAGATTGCGTTCAATGTGTCCAATGCTGTTGCCGCCGCAATGGGCGGTGCTGTCATCAGGCATGGCTTCGGACTTGCTTCTCCTGCCCTGGTCGGCATCCCTTGTGCCGTGATCGGGGCTGCGGCCTTGTATAGGCTTTATTATCGTGAAAGGCACCCTTGGAAAAGCTGATGCCGTAGAAAAAGACACTGAATCCGAGAGTGGACTGAAAAGAACTCCGGCCCGGATTATTGAAATATTGGAATTGAATAAAAATGATATAAACAACTATTGCTGTCCGCTAAAAGTCAGTAAGCGATGAAATATCCATCCGCAGTGCTGTT
>CABQAB010000176.1 GCA_902461985.1 uncultured Bacteroidales bacterium
TAGCCTTTTCTGGCCGTACCCTGAGGAGCCCAGTCGGAGAACCATCCGAAAGACACCGGACGGCCGTAGTTCCAGATTTCATTCTTGAACTCACGGAGACTCCTGTAATAGGCCTCGCTCTCTTCATTGTTCATCGTATTGTAGCCTCCGATATGGTCTATCTCCAATTTCTCAGGCTTGGTGCATGAGGACAGAAGAGCCACGGCTGGCACAATATATAAGAGTGTCTTAAATGATTTCATATTCTCGATAATCTGTTTTGTTATTTACAGTCCCACCAGAGTCTTGTAGTCGGAGAATCCGGGCCGCCGAGCTTGGATACTGCATCCGCAAGGTTGGCTGCATCGTTCTCCGACTGGGAGAAACTTGAAGGATAAGTCATGCGGCGGATTCCGGATTCCTTTGTGACGCCCTGGGCAGACCCGCGGTTTTCATGCACCGGATTGAGCTTCGGATAGCCTGTCCTTCTCCATTCAGTCCACGCTTCCATTCCGTTCGGGTACATGGCTATCCATTTCTGGATCATGATCTTCTCCAATGCCTTTTCCTTGTTGGAGCCATCATATGCAGTGGTAGCCGTCGTAGGAGCCGGAGCCGAATAGTTGACCGTTCCGACATTTACTGCCACGGCGACAGGAACGTTGGTGTCGTTGAGATATGAATCTACGGATGAAGACACGCCGTTCTCGGTGAAAGACATTTCGATGCCCTGTCTGTACCAGTCCTGTGCGCTGCCGAATCCGGACCACTCGAGAGCAGCTTCGGCAAGAAGGAAGTACACCTCGGAAGCACGCATCCAGTAGGTAGGAGTGGTCGGCTCGAAATTAGGCACGGAACGGCCTGCGAACATGTGTGCGGCTGCCGCAGTTCCCGGAGGAAGCGGAGCGTATTTGCTGCCGTCATAGCCGTCGAGAGCCCATGAAACCGTGGAAGGCTTGAAATACTTGGACAGACGAGGGTCCCTGTAGCCGTTGAGATATGCGAACATCGTAGAACCCATGCTGCACTCGTTGTATGTTTCAGCGAGATACTGTATGTTGTTCACGAAATCGCCACCTACCTTGGCCTCGTCAGCCGGCGTATTCATAAGGTTGTCGATGCTTCCGCCATAGGCTTTGGCTGCCCATTCGTTTGCCATCGCAGAATCCACATATCTCAGTCTCATCGCAAGACGGAGCATGAGAGACCTGGCATATTTCACCCACTTGGCCACGTCGCCCTTGTAGACGATGTCATAGTCAGCCATCACCTTGTCGCCGTTCGCGCCGAGAGGTTCAAGCTGTTCGATGGCAGCCTGAAGCTCGTTGAAAATGGCTGTATATACATCTTTTTCGGAATCGAAAGGAATCACGAGGGCCATCTCTCCGGCATGGGTATACGGAATGGGGCCGAAAGTCTCGAGAGTCTTGTGCCATGCCGAGATCTTCAGAATCTGCGCAAGAGCGAAAACCTCGGGCATATTTTCCTCTGACTTGGATTTCAGAGACTTCCATGAAGGAAGGACGTTGGTGTAGGTGTTGGTGTAGGTCGAAGACAACCAGCCGTCATAAAGATAATAGGTAAGCGGGTTGTTTCCGCTGAGCCACGAGTTGTCCTGGCCGAAATAGCCGCTCCACCCGTCCACAGACAGATTGAAGGCAATCTGGTATTCGTTGATGATGTCGGTCTGGTTGGCCTGGGTACCCACAGGAAAGACGGACCTTTCCATCAGGGTGATATATGCACCGACAGCGACACCGTCCATCCTGCCCTCTTCCTCTGTCATCTCGTAAGGGTTGGTGTTTATCCTCTCATAGTCACACGAAACCGCCGCGGCCATGAGTGCTGCACCAGACAGTATTTTATATAACGTTTTCATCTGCTTTAGAATTTGAATTTAAGGCTGACAGCATAGCTCCTCACGCTCGGCTGCATAAAATAGTCGTTACCCTGACCATAAGTGCCCGTAGAAGGGGTGAGCTCAGGGTCATAAGGGGCCTTGCAGTAAATCATAAGAGGATTGTTCGCAATGAAAGTGAGGGTGAGATCCTTCAGCACATTGCCGAACCACTTGTTCGGGAAAGTGTAGCCGAGGGTGACCTCCTGAAGACGGACATTGGTCGCGCTGTAGGTGTAGTACCCGGAAGTGTTGAAATCACCCGTGCCAACCATCTTGTAATAGCCTTCAGCAGGAATTCGGCCCTGGCCTGCAAGCATGAAACCGCCGTTGTCGCGTGCTTCCGCAGAATCCTTGCTGACTCCGAAACGGTCGAGGATGGCCTGGGTCGAGGAAGTGACAACGCCGCCGAAGCGTCCGTTGAACAGCATGCTGAAATTGAGTCCCTTCCAGGAAAGAACTGTGTTCCAGCCAAGAGTGAAGTCAGGGGTGGTTTTGCCAAGATAGACCGGCGCACCCTTCTCTAACGAATATTTACCGTCCTTGACCTCCACGAAGCCCTGGCTGTCCTTCTTGAGGAAAGTGTCTGCATAGATATCATTGATGCTTCCGCCCTCCTTCAGGATGATGCGTCCGCCGTCCTTGCGTACTTCAGGAATGTTGATGGGCTCAAGGCTCACCTCCGTCTTGTAGTCATGCACCATCTCCTTGATTTCGTTTACGTTGCGTGAGAATGTGAAGAAAGAGGACATCCTGAAATCGCCGAAAGTGTTCTCGTAGCCTAAAGATGCTTCCCAACCCCTGTTCTCCACGTTGCCGGCCTGGAGATAAATCTGCTTGTAGCCGGAGTACTCCGGAAGTTCTCCGAGGAAAGTCTGGTTGAAGGTGTTGGAGTGATAATAGGTGAGGTTGGCAATCAGGCCGCCCAGCATACGGAACTCAAGACCTAATTCCCATGAGTTGGTCTTTTCAGGCTTGAAGTCGGTGAACGGGAATATGCCGTTCTCCTCAAGCATACCGCCCACGATAGGAATGGTAACCGTGCCCGGAGTAAGTCCTGAACGGGAAACCGGTGAACCCACCTGGGTATAGGAACCTCTCACCTTGAGATAAGGGAACCAGTCCGGCATCTTGACCATTTCGGAAATCACCGCAGAAAGACCGACTGAAGGATAGAAGAAACCCTTCTTGCCGGATGAAGTGTTCACGAGACGGGAGTTCCAGTCGTTACGTCCTGTCAGGGTGAGGAAGAGCATATTCCTCCAGCCCAGTTCAAAGCTTGCGAAAACTGCGTTGTTGCGGACAGCCGTGTCGCCGCCTTTCTCTATCGACGCACCTTTGGACGCGTCTATATTGCTGAACGCGAACTTGTTAGGAATGAGCGCGAGAGGCCCTTTGTAACCTTTGATTGCAGAACTGTAGTCGGAGAAGCTGTAACCGATGTTGGCGGCGATATGGAAATCCTGTATCGTCTTGTCGATGTTGAGCATCACGTCGGCATACTGCTGGCGGTCCTTGAAGTTCGTATAGTCATAGCGTCCCTTCGTGGAGCCTTCAGTGAAGATGTCGTTGGTGGTGGCATAGATTTTCCTCTCGGAGATGATGTCGGTATCGTCGAAACGGTAACGGGCGGAGAGGTTCATCCAGTCGAGGATGTTGTAGGTCACGCCGACATTGAACATATAGCGGTTCTTGGTGTTCGGCATAATATTGCGGTATGCGGTCCAGTAAGGGTTGTCCGTACCGTAGGTGGTGTCCGAAATCGGCCAGTACTGGGTGTAGATGTTACGGCCTGCGTCCCATCTTTCAAAAGATCTCACGGCGTCCCAGCTTTCTCCGCGCGGGAAAAGGTAGGCAGCCACGAGAGGGTTGTTGTACAGCCCCTGCGACACCATGTTCATATCCGTCTGATGCACATACGACGCTCCAAGGTCGATCCTGATTTTGTCATCGAGGATGTTGGAAGTGTTGCGTATGGTAAGGTTGAGACGGTCGTATGAATTGTTCGGAACGATGCCGTCGGAATTGGCCGAGGAAACTGACGCGAAAGTCTGGTTGGCCTTGTTGCCCATCGTGAGTGTCAATGAGTTGATGAAGGTCATGCCCGTCTGGAAGAAATCCTTCTTCGGATCGTATGAAGTCGGGGACGCAAGTTTGTTGCCCCAGCTGTCGAACTCGCCCTTCCTGTTGCCGTAGGTGTTCTGGAATTCAGGAGTCATATATGGCGTGCTGAACTCCGAAGTGGAAGAGAATGAAAGGGAGACTTTGCCTTCCTTGCCTTTCTTTGTGTTGATGAGGATGACTCCGTTTGCCGCGCTGCTTCCGTAGAGGGCTGCCGCAGAAGGACCGCTGAGCACGGAAATGCTCTCGATGTCCTCAGGGTTGAAGTCCGCGATGCCTTCAGTGGAAGCCACGTTGCTTCCCATCACATCGCTGCCGGAACCGAGACTGGTGTTCACGAGAGGAATACCGTCGATCACATAGAGGACTCCGTTGTCGCCTTCAAGAGACTTGGAACCGCGCATCACGATACGGGTCGCTCCGCCGGCACCGCTGCCGCTCTTGTTGATCTGGACGCCGGCAATCTTGCCGTTGAGCGAATTCACGAAATTGACGTCCTGCGAACGGAGAAGTTCATCGGAATCAATCTGCTGGACATTGTAGCTCAAAGCCTTCTCGGAACGTTTGATACCAAGGGCCGTGACGACCACCTCGTCAAGCAGTTCGGTGGATTCCGTAAGGACGGCATTGATTT
>CABQAB010000177.1 GCA_902461985.1 uncultured Bacteroidales bacterium
CTCATGATGTCCTTTGCAGGTAACCGAAGTCTTGACGCCCAAAGCCTCAGCATAAGAGTCATAGTCTGAGCACTTCTTTCCGTCAGGGAGGTCAATAATATCCTCTGAAGTGCTGTTGACTTTTTCAGACTCCACCTTAGTCGTGCATTTGCATTTGTCATACTTGCATGAAGAAGCCGCGCAAAGAACTGCAGCAAAAGCCAGAATAGTTACAATTGTTCTTTTCATAATCTGTTGGATTTATTTAACATTTGCTTATCTCAAGATTTGCTTATCTCAAGACCAGAGTGTGCAAATTTATAAATTAACCGCCACATTTGCAACATATCAATCCCCGCCCGCCCTGAATGTCGACCGCAAAGCAACAAATAAGGCCATACGGATAATTGCCTGAAATACGTCACGCTTTTCTGCGCCGTGAAACAGTTCTCACAATGTAGAACGCCGCAATGCTCAATGCAAAGACAGCCGCGCCTATAGGCAGTCCCCACTCATTCGGAAGATTGAAACCAATCCTGGCCACGCAAAGGTAGGCAAGGCAGACAGCTGTCATGAATGCAGCAGGGAGCAAGGTCATCAGATACGGGCATCCCTTGCGCTCCTTCGCAAGATAAACAGTCGCCGTCCACAGCATGATGGCGGCCAAAGTCTGGTTGGCCCAGCCGAAATATCTCCATATCATGTTGAAACCATTCTCGTCGGCAATATTGTACCAGAGCAGCAGGCTGGCAATGGCAAATAGCACGAGACTCAGGACGACTCTGTTGCGTACAGGTTTCTGGTCCAGCCTGATGAAATCCGCGACAATCAGTCTTGCACTGCGGAATGCAGTATCACCGCTGGTAATGGGAGCGGCCACGACTCCGATGACCGCGAGTATTCCGCCCGCGATTCCAAGCCATGCCACTGAAACCTTGACCACAATCTCCGGTGCAGATGACGTGAAAGGCATACCGAGAGACTCGGCACCGCCGCCGAAAAAGAACCATGATGAAACGGCTGCCCAGATCAGAGCCACGACGCCCTCGGTAATCATAGCCCCGTAAAATACCGGTCTTCCGAGTTTCTCATCCGTCACGCATCTCGCCATCAGAGGACTTTGCGTAGCATGAAAACCGCTCACCGCACCGCAGGCTATTGTGATGAACAGGCAAGGGAAAATATTCTGGCCGCTCATGATCCCTTCCCGCTCGCCGAGGTTGCCAAGTCCCTGCCAGAGTTCAGGCAGGTCGGGCCACTTCACGAAGAGGCAGACCATAAGTCCCAAAGCCATGAACAGAAGCGCTGCGGCAAAGAAAGGATATATTCTTCCTATAATCTTGTCCACGGGCATCAGGGTTGCGAGGAGATAATAGAGGAATATGACAGCCACCCATATCATCGTCGCCGTCTTTCCTCCGTCACTTGTCAGCTGGCCTAAAATCAGGGCAGGGCTGAACACGAATACTGTTCCCACGAGCATCAGCACTATGATGGAAAACGCAAGTACGAAGGTCTTCATTCCTTTGCCGAGATATTTGCCGGCAAGGTCGGGCAGCCCTGCGCCACCGTTCCTGATTGAAAGCATACCCGTAAAATAATCATGCACCGCTCCGGCGAATATACATCCGAAAACTATCCACAGATAGGAAGACGGCCCGAACATCGCTCCCATGATTGCACCGAAGACAGGTCCTGTCCCGGCTATGTTCAGGAACTGTATCATATACACCTTCCAAGCGGGCATGGGCACATAGTCCACTCCGTCTTTTTTAGTGATTGCCGGCGTCGGCATGGATGAATCCGGCACGAAAACCTTTTCCACGAATCTGCCGTACAGGATGTAGCCGAGGACCAGCGCCACAAGGCTCAAAAGAAAAGAAAACATAGTCTTAGTAATTTTCAAAAAATAACCTGCCTCACTAATAAAGTACAGTTTCGAAAGCGAAAATAATACTTTTTTCTCATATTTGTCTCACTTTGTGGGCCTATATGGAATACGGTCTGGCAAAACATTCACCGTATTTGTACAAATGGCTTCAAATTTGCTGCAAAATGCCGGGACTTTTTTCAAACGATTAAAAAGACAATAAAGATATGGGAAACGAAAAAGCAACAAGAATCCAGACTTCGATTCTGAACGGAGCAGAGAAAAAGGCGTTGGTATGGCTGGCCAGGAAACAGCCCCGCTGGGTCACGTCAAACATGCTGACTTTTGTCGGGACTTTGGGAGCCGTCATATGCGCAACCGGATTCGCCCTTGCGAACTATAATCTCAACTGGATGTGGCTGTCAGTCTTCGGACTGTTCCTGAACTGGTACGGAGACAGTCTTGACGGCTCGATGGCAAGGGTCAGACATACCCAGAGGCCTGTCTACGGATTTTTCATCGACCACAACATCGACATCCACACCATCACTATCATGTGCATCGGAGCCGGAATCTCCCCTATCTGCCGCATAGACATAGCACTCTTCGTCTTAGTTGCATATCTTGCGATTTCCACTCACACCTACATCGGCGCCATTCTCAAAAACGAATTCAAACTAACATACGGCAAACTCGGACCTACTGAATTCAGGGTCATAGCCGCAATTTTCACCATCTTCCTCATTTATTTCCCTTGGCAGAACGAAAGGTATCTCACCTGCGTCGACTGTTTCAAAGGCGGACTGGCAAGCCTGAACGGCATCTACACCATTTTCGACTGGATTGCCCTCGGTCTTGGCTGCATCATTTTCATTCTGCTGATTGTATCACAGTTCAAGGAGGAAAGGGAACTTTCTAAAATCGACCCGCCTAAAGCGTTTGACGGAAATATCCCGGAATAGCATGGAAGAACAGAAAAAAGACTCGTTCATCAACTTCCGCAAATGGATTGAATTCATAGTAAGCCGGGCCCTGGGGACCGTCATTGATACGGCGGTGCTATGGGTCGTCGGCTACATGCTTCAGGCAATCGCGACAGCCAATCCGGAAAACACCTTCTGGATGAGTTTCAACTATTGGGGAGAGTATTGGATAGGTCCGATGATTTCCTTTGAAATCGCGACTTTCGCCAACTTCATAATGTCCTATTTCTGGATTTGGCGCAACCGCATCTCCGACAGATCCTCGGCAAAGAGTTTCTGGAGACATTTCGGCGGGTTCAACCTTTCCTGCATTTTCGGATTCATCGTGAAAATGGTCTTCCTCGTGCTCTGCGAACGGATTTTCCACTGGGACGCATGGCTCTGCAACCTGGTTGCCGTCAGCATATCAGGAATCCTCAACTATTTCCTCGCTGAATCTCTGGTTTTCAAGAAAATACGGCAAAGGCCAGAACATGAACTGATAAGCCTTCAGGAGCTTGGAGAAATGGCACCGGTTTTCAGAGGCACATGGGGTCAGCAGTTCGGGAAAGCCCTGATGGCGGTTTTAGGCATCAACCGTGCGAACAGGCTGTATGACAGCATCTATGGAATGGGAGCGGCGGAGGCTTCCAGGCAATTAGTGGGGAACATCGGATGCAAGTGTCTCATAGGCAATGCCGAAAGATTGGAGAATCTTCCGGAAGGCGCATTCATCACCATCAGCAATCACCCTTACGGAGGCATGGACGGCATTCTCATACTGGACATCATGCTCGGCAGAAGGCCCGACTTCAAACTGATGGTCAATGAGATATTGGGCAGAATCGAACCGCTCAGACCGGCCCTGATCACTGTCAATCCTACGACCACGCACAAAACTGCTCCGAGCAAGACAACTTTGGACGGAATCCGCCAGACCATTTCCAGCCTGAACAACGGCCACCCTGTCGGCTTTTTCCCTTCGGGGGCGGTTTCCGACCTGCACCTGAAGACCCGCGACATTTCAGACCGCCCGTGGCAGGAAAGCCTGATTCGCCTGATTAAAAAGGCACGAGTTCCGATTGTCCCCATACGCTTTGCAGACCGCAACTCGATGTTCTACTACCTTCTCGGTCTGATTGACTGGAAAGTGCGCCTGCTGCGCCTTCCATGGGAGATTTTCAACAAGAACCGGGGCATCCACCGCGTCATCATCGGCGAGACCATCCCCGTTGAAGCGCAGGACGCCATAAAAGATCCGGACGAGTTCCGAACATTCCTCCGCGACTCCGTCTACTCCATGCCCATTCCCGCCAGTTTATCTCCAGAACGGAAATAGGGCTGACTAAAAAGCCTGTCATGTCGAGCGAAGCCGAAGGGCGTAGTCGAGATATCTATTAAGCTGCCCGCGTCACTCAGATTATAACCATGTTTTTCTTGTACATGGAACGGAACTCCTTCGGAGAATTTAGAGCTAATCTGTAATTGGACATAAGTTTCAATGTTTAACTGTACGGCAAAGTTATCAATAAACTTCATAAAAATACAACATCTCAAACAGTCCAATACACAACCAAATTTTAGTTATACCATTTATAATTATAACATTAGCACATTTTCAGGCGCATTACAGCATCTCGAATTTGTTAAAATAATTATTGCTGTCCGCTAAAAGTCAGTAAGCGATGAAATATCCATCCGCAGTGCTGTT
>CABQAB010000178.1 GCA_902461985.1 uncultured Bacteroidales bacterium
GAGGTCGAAGATGCATCACGGAGAACTGTAAGGCTCTCTATGTCAGAAGGATTGATAGTGTTGAAATCCGAAGCGGAGATGGTTGCACCATCGAGGATATAAAGAGGGGCCGTTCCTGAATTTATGGAGTTGGTACCCCTGATTGTCATGGTTGCCGATGCGCTCGGCTCTCCCGTGTTGGACAGCACCATGAGTCCCGGGACCTGTCCCTGCATCGCCTGGTCAAAAGCCGGCGTCGGTGTGCTTTCGATTGTTTCGGACTTGACTGTCGCGACAGAACCGGTTATCGTACCCTTCTTTCTGACGCCGTATGCAATGACGACGACATCGTCAAGTCTGGTACTTTCGACCTGCATGGTCACATCATGCCTGACTTCCTGACTTCCTGCAGGTACCACAAACTCTTCGTCTGTGAATCCTATAGAAGAGTAGACCAGTTTCGTTCCCGGCTCAGCTTCAATCTCATAATCTCCGTCTACCGAAGTGGAGACTCCGACTCCCGGCCCTGCAATGACGGTCACTCCTATCATCGGCAAATTGTCTTCGGCCGAGCTGACTGTCCCGCTTACCTTAACCTTGTCCTGCGCGAAGCTTATGCCCCCCCCGATGACACAGATTATAAAAGCAAACGACAATTTCGCTAATCTGTTCATTAATCTTGTTTTATACTTCATTAACACTGTTCCGGACTCGCTCCGGCAAAACGGGCGTAAAATTCGGTAAAATACTTAAGAATACCAAATATAAGTGGTTTTAACCCATATTTTACTGTTTTCCACTTAAAGAAAAAGGGCGGTTTCATCAAGAAAACCGCCCTGAAAATATATCAAGAAAACCCGGTTAACGAGCCTCTTTGTTCTCACGGCGCTCCCGACGGTCACGACGATCGCGGCCGCCTCGGTTGCCACCTCGGTTCTGGTTGCCCTGAGCCTGCTGTGCTGCAACACCTGCGTTAGGAGAGAGATCCTTCTTTCCGTAAACCTCACCGTTGCAGATCCAGACTTTGATTCCGAGGACACCCACTTTCGTGTGAGCCTCTGCAAGGGCGTAGTCAATATCTGCACGGAACGTGTGAAGCGGAGTACGGCCTTCCTTGATCATCTCGCTGCGTGCCATCTCGGCGCCGCCTACACGGCCGCTGATCTGGATTTTGATTCCCTCTGCACCTACACGCATAGTAGAGGCGATCGCCATCTTGATTGCACGACGGTACGAAACACGTCCCTCAATCTGACGGGCAATCGAATCTGCGACGATGTGAGCGTCAATTTCAGGTTTCTTCACCTCGTAGATGTTGATCTGCACATCCTTTGAAGTCACCTTCTTCAACTCATCCTTGAGCTGGTCCACAGCTGTGCCGCCTTTGCCGATGATGACACCCGGTCTTGCAGCGTGGATAGTCACAGTGATAAGCTTGAGGGTTCTCTCAATCACAATCTTGGAAAGCATGGCCTTCGCGAGACGTGTCTCAAGATATTTACGGATCTTGTAGTCTTCTGCTATCTTCTCCGCATAGTTACCACCACACCAGTTAGAGTCCCAACCACGGGTGATACCGATTCTGTTGCTGATAGGATTTGTCTTCTGTCCCATAATTTATTCCTCCACTGTTGTTGGTTTCTTCACATCGAGAATTACAGTAACATGGTTGGAACGCTTGCGGATCCTACCGGCCCTTCCCTGCGGACAAGGACGGATTCTCTTGAGTGTACGACCTTCATCGACCATGATGGTCTTGATGTAAACATTACCGTTATCGAGTTCTTTTGTATTCTCCGGATTCTTTGCCTCCCAGTTTGCGATGGCACTGCGTACGAGTGTCTGGAGACTGATTGAAGCATGCTTCTTGGAGAATTTCAAAATGTCAAGGGCGCGGTTCACTTCAACGCCACGGATGATGTCTGCAACCAGACGCATCTTGCGTGGTGAAGTAGGAACGTCATTGAGCTTAGCAATAGCTGTCTGCTTCTTTATTTCTTTCTGCCTCTCGGCCATCAATCTTTTACGAGCTCCCATAATCTTTTTCTCATTTAAAATTATTTACGGTTGCCCGAATGGCCTCTGAATGTTCTTGTCGGTGCGAACTCGCCGAGTTTGTGTCCGACCATGTTCTCAGTGACATAAACAGGAATAAACTTATTTCCGTTATGAACTGCAATGGTGTGTCCGACAAAATCAGGAGAGATCATACTTGCACGTGACCAAGTCTTGACAACCTCTTTCTTGGTGCTTCCCTCATTCATAGCCAGGATTCTCTTTTCGAGAGCTTCCTGAATGTAAGGACCTTTTCTTAATGAACGACTCATAATCTCTAAAGTTTTATTCCGTTATTTCTTTCTTCTTTCAATGATGAACTTATTGGAAGTAGCTTTAGGATTACGTGTCTTGTAGCCCTTAGCCGGCATACCCTTGCGTGAGCGCGGATGTCCACCGGAAGCCCTTCCTTCACCACCACCCATAGGGTGATCTACTGGGTTCATCACAACACCACGGTTGCGTGGACGACGGCCGAGCCATCTTCTGCGTCCTGCTTTTCCGTGAGATTCAAGAATATGGTCAGGATTTGAGACGACACCAACTGTTGCGCGGCAGGTGACAAGCACCATTCTGGTCTCGCCTGAAGGCAGACGGAGAATAGCGAAATTGCCTTCACGGGCAGCGAGCTGGGCGTATGTTCCGGCTGAACGTACCATAGCGGCACCCTGACCCGGACGAAGCTCGATGTTGTGAACGAGTGTTCCAAGAGGAATCTCAGCGAGCGGGAGCGCGTTGCCGACTTCAGGAGCGACTCCTGAACCGGAAGCGATTGTCTGGCCCACTTTGAGACCGTTAGGCGCGATGATGTATTTCTTCACGCCGTCTTCATATTTCACGAGAGCGATGCGCGCACTGCGGTTAGGATCATACTCGATGGTCATCACCGTAGCCTTGCAATCGTCTTTTGAACGGAGGAAATCGATGACACGGTACATTTTCTTGTGTCCGCCGCCGATATAGCGCATGGTCATCTTACCCTGATTGTTACGTCCGCCTGAACTTTTGAGCGGTTCGAGGAGAGATTTCTCAGGTTTCTTGCAGGTAATATCGTCAAATGCGCTGATTACCTTATTTCTCTGACCGGGAGTAACCGGTTTGAATTTTCTAACTGCCATGACTTTTACCCTTAAATATTACTGTAGAAATCTATCTTGTCCTCGCCGGCAAGCGTAACGATAGCCTTCTTGTAGTGGTTCGTACGGCCTTTGAGCACACCTGCTTTTGTGAAGCGGGATTTCCTCTTTCCGTGATAGTTGATGGTGTTGACGTCGGCAACAGTCACATTGTAAGCCTGCTCCACAGCGGCCTTGATCTGAATTTTATTGGCATCACGATTAACGATGAAGCCATAGCGGTTCAACTTCTCGCCCAGAACCGTCATCTTTTCAGTTACTATTGGCTTAATTAAAATTTCCATCTCTGATTAGCGTTTGATTCTTGAAGCGAGGATGTCCTGAACGCCGTCAACAAGCACCAGTGAATTTGAATTCATGATTGCGTAAGTGTTGATTTCGTCTACGGTCGTCACCTTTACCTCAGGAAGGTTGCGTGATGAAAGATAAATATTGTCGGAATTGGAAGGGAGCACGAAAAGTACTTTCCTTTCTCCGGCCTTGATGTTGTCGAGAATCTTGATGAATTCCTTGGTCTTTGGAGCATCCATTGTAAACGGCTCAACTACAACGATTGCGTTTTCCTGGGCCTTGTAGGAAAGGGCGGAGAAGCGCGCGAGCTGTTTAAGCTTCTTGTTGAGTTTGAAACCGTAGAAATGAGGCTTAGGACCGAATACGCGGCCACCGCCCACATAGATATTCGCCTTGAGGCTGCCGTGACGCGCACCGCCTGAACCTTTCTGGCGAATCAGCTTCTTGGTGCTGTATGCAACCTCGCTGCGGTCTTTGGTCTTGGCATTGCCCTGACGCTGGTTTGCAAGATACTGCTTAACGTCGAGGTAGATTGCGTGGTCATTCGGTGTGATTCCGAAGATTTCCTCGTTGAGGACAGCCTTCTTTCCGGACTCGGTTCCGTCGATCTTTAATACTGATAATTCCATAGCTTAGTCCTCCAAAATTACATAAGAACCTTTGGCTCCGGGTACAGAACCTTTGACAACGATGAGATTGTTCTCAGGGATGAGCTTGATAACCTGAAGGTTGAACACTTTCACCCTTTCATTTCCCATCTGTCCTGCCATACGCATTCCCGGGAATACGCGTGAAGGCCATGAGCAGGCACCGAGTGAACCAGGGTGACGGAGACGGTTGTGCTGACCGTGGGTCGAACCGCCGACTCCTGCGAATCCGTGGCGTTTTACGACACCCTGAAAACCCTTACCTTTCGATGTTCCCACGACATCAAGATATGTCGTGTCCTTGAAGACGTCGGCGACCGTAAGAGTATCGCCAAGTTTGAGGTCCTGGGCGAAGTCGGCCTTGAACTCGACCAACTTGCGTCTCGGGGTTACCCCTG
>CABQAB010000179.1 GCA_902461985.1 uncultured Bacteroidales bacterium
CCGTAGGTGCCATTATGCAGGCCTGACAGCCGTTCCCGACTGCTATCAATGCACTCAGGACCGCCACCATGGTCTTTCCGCTGCCCACGTCTCCCTGAAGCAGGCGGTTCATCTGATGCCCGGACTTCATGTCGTTGCGGATTTCGGTAATGACCCTTTTCTGCGCCCCTGTGAGCGGGAAAGGCAGGGCTTCGTAGCATTTGTTGAATGCCTCGCCGACTTTTGGCATGGGGATACCGTTGTCCGCCCGGCAGCGTCTGTACTGCTGTTTGAGCAGAGAAAGCTGGAGCAGGAACAGTTCCTCGAATTTCAGCCTGTATGTCGCCTGCCTCAGAGCTTCCTGGCTGTCAGGGAAATGGATGTTGCGCAGGGCGTATCTGAGCGGCACGAGATTGTGGCGTTTCAGAATATATTCCGGCAGCGGGTCTTCCTGATATGGCAGGGCTGCGTTGAGGGCGGACTGCATGATTTTGTTCATCACTTTTGCCGTGATGCCGCAGTTCTTGAGTTTTTCCCCGGATGGATATATGCCCGTAAACATTCCCTGCCCGTTTCCTCCGGCCGAAGCAGGATCAGGCCGGTCGATTTCAGGGTGGACTATGTTCAGTCTGTCGTTGAAAAGCTCGGGTCTGCCGAAAAAAATGAATTCCCCGCCTCCCTTGAGCTTTTCGTAACTCCATTTGATGCCGCGGAAAAAGGTCATGTCCATGTGCCCGCTGCCGTCGCTGACAGTCACGACCATTCTTTTTACGGTGTTGAATTTCAGTTCTTCCGTATTTGAGGGGTTTATTTCCCCTTTCGGGCCGAAAAGACGTATGAGAGTGACGGCGGCTTTGACCTGGATGAACGCGCTGCCCGGTTCGACTTGTGAAACGGGCGAAATACGGCTTCTGTCAATGTAGCGGCGCGGATATATCCTGAGCAGCGAGGATGCCGTGTCAGTCCCGAATTCGCTGCGCAGGGCCTGTGCCCTTTTGGGACCTACGCCGGGCAGATACTGTATTTCTGTTTCATGTGCGTTCATCACCGCAAAAATAGGAATTATTTTCAGAAGCTGCTTTGAAAAAATAGATTCTCAATAGTTTTTATGTACCTTTGCATGATTTCTACCTGCCGGCAGGCATAGGAAACCGGCAGGAATATAAACAGGCTGGCAGAAACATAAAAGAACAGAATTATGGCAAACGACAGAAATATCATAGTCGGCATCACTCAGGGTGACGGGAACGGAATCGGTTACGAGGTAATAATCAAGGCCTTGGCAGACGAAAGAATACTTGAGATGTTCACTCCGGTCATCTACGGATCTTCGAAAATATTCGGTTTTTACAGAAAACTCATCCACAATATCGACAAACCGCTGAATGTCAATGTGATTGCGTCGGCGTCAGAGGCGCGTCCGAAACGGATAAATATCGTGAACTGCCTGCCTGACAATGTGTATGTCGAGCCCGGGCAGCCTACTCCTGAGTCCGCCAAATCTGCTATGCTGGCTTTGGAAGCCGCTCTGAAAGATATTAAAGAGGGGGCCATTGACGTGCTTGTGACCGCGCCTTTCAACAAGAGGGCTATGGCAAACGAAGGTTTCGCCTTCACCGGTCACACCGAGTATCTGGAAAAAGAGTTCGGAGTGGACGAGGTCTGCATGATTATGGTGAGCAGCAGTCTGAAAGTGGGAGTCGTGACAGGGCATATTCCTTTGAGCGAAGTGCCTTCAGCCATATCCAAGGAAAAGATTCTCAGCAAGTTGAGGCTTCTGAACGCTTCCATGATAAGGGATTTCAATATCGCTGCTCCGAAAATAGCTGTCTTGGGCCTGAACCCTCATTGCGGGGACGGAGGCCTTTTAGGCAAGGAAGAGGAAGAAATTATATTGCCGGCGGTGAAAGATGCCGTGGCGGAGGGGATACTGGCTTTCGGACCTTATTCTCCCGACGGCTTTTTCGGACTCGGCAATTATGCAAAATTCGATGCCGTCCTCGCCATGTACCACGACCAGGGGCTCATCCCTTTCAAGGCTCTGGCATTCTCCGAGGGGGTCAATTTCACGGCCGGTCTGCCTGTCGTGAGGACGTCTCCTGACCACGGTACTGCCTACGAAATGGCGGGGCGTGACGAGGCTGATCCGCGTTCGATGATGGCTTCGGTCTTCACTGCAATCGACGTGTTCAAGAGACGGCGTGCCTACGATGCTTTGGAGGAAGGGAAACTCAAGCTCCAGCTTCCTGATACTGAAATCAAGCCTCGCGGCGGCAGGGTGATAGAATAGGAGGGAGATATTCTCAGGGATGTAGTCCCGCTCCCGGCAGTTTCAGACGGGACATTCAAAATGCAGATCCGCGTTGCCGTGATCTGTCGCATAACAACAATCGTATATGGGTGTGTCATCTTCGGTGAAGGCGGTTTCCAGACCTCCGATTTACCTTTACACTGACGGGGCTTCGAGCGGCAATCCCGGTCCGGGGGGCTGGGGTGTAGTGCTCCGCTGCGGCAATTACGTCAAGGAACTGAGCGGTGGCTATTCCCTCACCACCAACAACCGTATGGAACTTTTGGCGGTCATCAAAGGTCTTGAGGCCATCAAATGGCGTCCTGCAGTTGTCCATGTGGTCAGTGACTCTTCATATGTCGTGAAGGCTTTTAATGAAGGCTGGATCGTGAAGTGGCGCAGGACTTCTTTTGCCAAAGTCAAGAATCCAGACCTCTGGATGCGTCTTGATTCCCTTCTCACCGGACTCAATGTCACTTTCCACTGGGTCAAAGGTCACGCAGGACATCCCGAAAACGAGCGTTGCGATGCCCTCGCCGTCGCAGCCGGTGCCGGAGCGCTCGCAGCCGGAGCACCGCTCGTTCCCGATCCCGGCTATATTCCGGAATAGCCCGCGGCTCAAAACGGGCAAAAAATCATAAAAATAGCAGGTTTTTTTTGCAGATTGGTATAAAAAGACTACCTTTGCAGTCCATTTTGTGGATTCGGGAAAATATAAAAAATAGATACAATGAAAAGAACATTCCAACCATCAGTGCGTAAGCGTCGTAACAAACACGGCTTCCGCGAGCGTATGTCCACTCCTAATGGACGCAGAGTGCTTGCATCCCGTCGCCGCCATGGACGCAAGAAGCTTACGGTCTCATCTGAAGACAGATACTAACAGATTCAGAGACTGTTGAGACAGGATGTCCGGGGCTTGAACTCGGGCATTTTTTTTGCTTTCCTGGCACCCGATGATTTCCAATGTCGCAAATTTTAACCGGCTGAATGATGTATAGAGCTGCAGATTATTTCGGAAAGTACAGCGAAGAAGGCATGGCCTTGATAGACAGGGCAATGGTAATCGCTGAGAAGAAGTTGGCGGAACACAGGAGGGAAAATGGACAGCCCTTTTTCGAGCACCCCCTGAATGTGTCTAAAATCATTTGCGACGAGATAGGTCTCCAGGCTGAGTGCGTCGCGGCTGTGTTCCTGCATGAGGCCGGGCGTTTCGATGAAGTCAGGCAGCCGGCGGGAGGTTTTCCGAAGGATGTGCTTGCCATTGTCGAGGGACTTGACAAGATTGCCGCCATCAAGCCTAAGGACACGAAACTTGAAGCTGAGAACTACAAGAGGCTGATTGTGTCCTATTCGCGCGATCCGAGGGTGACGGTCATCAAGCTCGCGGACAGGCTTGAAATCATGCGCAGCCTTTCGATATTCCCGAAATCGTCGAGAGAGAGGAAAATTCTTGAGACCCTGTTGCTGTACATCCCTCTTGCGCATCAGTTAGGGCTGTACAACATGAAAAGCGAGATGGAGGACATATACTTCCGTTTCGCCGATCCTGAGCAGTACAGGGCCATAACCAACAAGCTGAAAGCCACTGAAAAGGACAGGCAGAAACTGATGAGCCAGTTCATCGAGCCGCTGAAGCAGCGTCTTTCCGACGAGGGCATACAGTACAAGCTGAAAATACGTACCAAGACCGCGTGGTCTATCTACAACAAGATGCGCAAGCAGAAAGTCCCGTTCGAGGGGGTGTTCGACGTTTTCGCAATCCGTTTCGTCATAGACTGCCCGCCGGAAAAGAAACTGGAAGAGGCTCTGTGCTGGAAGGTGTTCAGCTATGTGACGGAGGAATACGAGCAGGACACCAAGAGACTGCGCGACTGGCTTTCACATCCTAAGCCGAACGGCTACGAGTCCCTGCACATTACGGTCAAAAACAAGGAAGGGGCGTATATAGAGGTGCAGATACGTACCAAGAGGATGGACGAGACCGCGGAGAGCGGACTGGCGTCCCACTGGTCCTATAAGGGCATCAGCCATGAAGCCACCCTGGACAAATGGCTGAAATCGGTGAGGAACATTCTCGAACATCCCGTAACGGATGAGGAGAACAGGGAGTTCTACGAGGATGACCTTCCAGTGCCTCCGGAAAACGAGATTTTCGTGTTTACTCCGAGCGGTGAGCTGAGGAAACTTCAGGCCGGCATTTGCATTCCG
>CABQAB010000180.1 GCA_902461985.1 uncultured Bacteroidales bacterium
CCCGGCATGTGAGTTTCCGGCATCGTGACCTGGATTACGTTTACTGCGATGCGTATTGCGATAATTACTCTTCAACTTCACACCAATTGCGGCGGGGTGCTTCAGGCCTGTGCTCTGGAGCGCGTTCTCGCGGACATGGGCCATACAGTCGAGATTGTCCGGACGGATGAGGTCGTGCCTGTTCCCAAAGGCTTGCGGGCCATCTGGAAATACTCTGTGCGTAGTCTCAGGCGTATGCTCGGGCAGAAGGACGTCGAAGTGCGCAGGGAAGAAAGAATAAACGCAGAATTTCCCAAAGTCGGAAAAAATTACATTGAATTCTTTGGTAAGTATTTATCCATCAGGGATATACATTCTTTTGGAGATATTCGTCCCTGTGAATATGATGCTCTCGTAGTGGGTAGCGACCAGGTCTGGAGACCTCTGTACAATCCGTATCTGTTTGACTCGTATCTCGATTTTGCCCGTGGCTGGAACGTGCGGAGGGTGGCGTATGCCGTGTCTTTCGGAACTTCGGACTGGGAGTATTCTTCCCCGGAGACGAAAAAGGCGGCTGAACTGGCATCCTTTTTCGATGCACTTTCGTTCAGGGAGGAAAGCGGATGCAGACTCTGCCGGGAACATTTAGGCCTGGAGCCGGTTGTGACGCTTGACCCGACCCTGCTTCTGACGGCGGAAGATTGGACAGGACTGCTGCAGGAGACGGATGATAGATGTGGCGCGGACAGCGGGGCGGGGAAACCGGGAGGCTCTATGCCGGCGGCAGATAAATGCGATGGTTCTGATATGTGCGATGCTGCTGATGTCTCCGCTGGGAGATGCCGTATATTTGAATATATACTTGACTCTAAGGAAAAATCTGCCATGGAAAGTCTTGAATCGGCAGTATGCATGGAATACGGGACGGAAAACAGTGCTGACGGGGCTTCAATCTCGCGTTTCCCGGAATCGGACCCGAGAGGGCGCGGACCGGTAGCAAACCGTGTCCAGTCTTCGCCGCTGACATGGCTCAGGAAGCTCTATGAAGCGGATTTCGTGATTACAGACTCTTTCCATGCCTGCGTATTTTCGATAATATTCCACAAGAAATTCGCGGTCCTCAAAAATGCCGGCAGGGGCAGTTCCCGCATTACGGATCTGCTTGCGCTTGTCGGGCTGTCATATAGTGCGGCGCCGTATGACGGACAAACAGCAAAAAAAAGCCTGGCTGTAAATGATGGCGATGCTGCATGTGAGATGACAGTTGCAGATTTCAGGAGAGGAAACTGCATATTGTATGACAATCTGAATTGTCGTACTGACTGGGAGGCTGTGGATGCGAAACTTGGCGGGCTGCGCAAGTCTTCACTGGACTATCTCCGTACTAACCTTCAATAAGCGTGTCAGTTTTTCATATTATTAAAATGGTCTTAAATGGAAATCTCATTCAGCATAATCATTCCTGTATATAATGCGGAAAAGACTGTAGGGGACACTGTGTCTTCTGTTCTGGCTGCAGATTTCGGAGATGACTGCGAAATTGTCCTTGTCGATGACGGCAGTACAGACGCTTCGGCGGAGATATGCGACAGACTCGCTGCGGAAGACGGGCGTGTAAAGGTCCTGCATCTACAGAACGGCGGAGTGAGCGCAGCGAGAAATGCCGGCATGGATGCTGCGGAAGGTGAGTATCTGGTTTTCGTGGATGCAGATGACAGACTTCCGGAAGGCTGTCTGGAAAAATATCGCAGGAGCATCGCTGGTTGTGTCGAATCTGGCGGCGCACATCCTGACCTGATTGCGGGCGGCTATGCCATGTTCAATGATGTTTCCTCCGGCGGAACGCCTCCCGGCAATGCCCGGGATGAGTCAAGCCGAATCGCCGTGCAGTCTTACGGAGGACGCTCTCCGAAAACTGGCAGGCGGTACAGCAAAGATGAGATGAGTCTTTTCTGGAATGAAAACCACAGCGACAACGGTTCATATCTCCGTCCTGTCTGGGCCAAGGCATTCAGACGCAGTATTGTAGACTCGAATCCTTCGCTCAGATTCCAGAAAAACCTGGGCTACGGAGAAGACCTGCTTTTCCTTTTCGCCTTCCTGTGCCGCTGCAGTTCAGCCGTCACCGTGGCGGAGCCGCTTTATCTTTACCGTATCAGTGATTCCGGGCTTTCTGCAGACCTGTCATCAGACAGACACCTTCTCCAGCTTATGCAGCTCTGTGGACTTTATGCCCCTTTGATTGTGGATCTGGCTAAGGCGCTGCCTCAGAGCGATATTGCAGGAGAACTCTATCACCGGGACCTTGTGGGACGCCTTGTATGCCGTGCCCTGACTGTCTTCGCCACCCGCAAGACCATGCTTTGCACGAGCGACAACATTTCCCGTTTCTATGCGCTGATGAATGAAGACAAGGCTCTGAAAGGTCCTGCGGGGCTTGTCTCCCTGCGTGCCGGACAGATTCCCAATCTGATGCTTTTCAAACTCGGCATGCCGCGTCTGTCCGCGGCGTTCTACCGTTTCAGCGCCTCCGTATGCACTTTTTTCCATATTGTTCCGAAGAAGAAATGAGACTCAATATACTGATATCCTGCTATAATGAATCCGTGAACGACGTACCGGCAGTTTTTCTCTGTCCGAGGCAGGACGTGCGCTACGTGGTCTCGCATCAGATGTCGGCGGAGTATGTCGGTCGCGGACTGCCTGTCCCGCAGGAATTCAGGCAGAGGGATGACGTCCTGTATGCTCCGTTTTCCGGCCGCGGGCTGAGCGAGAACCGTAACCATGCACTTGACGCTCTCGCCGGGTGGTCGCTGCGGGATGATGATATCTGCATCCTGGCTGATGACGATGTGCGCTATCGGAATGAATACTTTGACACCGTTCTTTCGACATTCGCCCGGCATCCGGAACTGTCCCTCGCGGCTTTCCGTATCCGTACTCCCGACGGCCAGCCTGAATTCAAGAAATATCCTGCGGAGGCGTTTGAACTCAAATCAATTCCCCTGACAGGAGGTTTCTATTTCAGTTCTGTGGAAATAGCCTTCCGCTTCCATGCAGTCAAGGGCATACGTTTCGACACTGATTTCGGACTCGGTTCGGACAAATGGCCTGAGGGCGGCGAGGAAGCCGTGTTTCTTTCGGACTGTCTCAAGAGTGGACTTCGGATGGGATATTTCCCGGAGGATGTCGTGATTCACGGGTATATGAGCAGCGGCAAGGGCAGCAAGACTGTCCGCAAGGCAAGGATGATGCTGGCGGTCGCGCTCCGCTGCCGGGGGCCGTTCTCGATTGAGGCGGTCAAGGGGGTGCTGCGCGTTATGTGGCGCCGGTTGTCATGCTGAGAATCTGACTGCAGGTCAGCAATACCTGCGATGCGTCATGTCATTCCGGCACTGTCCTGTCATACGAGACTGTTGAAGAACCGCGGAGTGTTCGAGGTGATGCGCACGAGCCTGCGGGTGACAGGATGAATGAAACCCAGGGCCTTGGCGTGCAGGCAAAGGCGTTTCGCCGATTTGCCGTTGCCGTATTTTGAGTCGCCAGCCACCGGGCAGTGCAGATGTGCCGCAGCATGGACCCTTATCTGGTTTTTCCTGCCGGTGCTCAGATTGAAAGCCACAAGCGAGCGTCGTATGGCTGGACCTCTTCCGTCCCCGGCGGGCCTACGGTCGGCAGACTGTATCATGTCATCAGTTTTCTTTCCGTCGGGATACTGCCCCTCCGCCTTCAGTACTTCATAGTCAGTCACTGCAAGTTCACCTCCGTTGTCCTTCAGTGAAGAATAGACCATGAAATTCTTGTCATTTTCTGTGAGCCAGCTTTCTATATGCCCTTTTTCATGTTCCGGGACTCCGTCAAGCACAGCCACATAGCGTCTTTCCCTTATGTTCCCGTTCCAGTTGTCGGTCATGGCCATTTTTGTCTGCCAGTCCTTTGCGAAAACCAGAACTCCCGACGTGTCCCTGTCTAAACGGTGAAGCACATGGGCTTTCTTCCGCCCGTTGTATTTGTGTGTGATATAATCGTTTACGAGGCTGTATGCAGTCTCGGTCCCGGTTTTGCCGCCGCTTACGCTCATAAGCCCTGAAGGCTTGTCGATAGCGACGAGCCAGCGGTCTTCGTATATTATGTCTATTGTTTTTTTCATTTTTACGATTTGCAAAGATACTAATAATAAGGTAAATTTGTGTGTCGTTTGTCATCTTGACAGGATAGTAGATTATGGAAAAGCGGATTTGGGACAGTTTAAGAAGAAAATATGTTGCATTCACCCCGGAGGAGCAGGTGCGCCAGTGGTTTATCTCTGTCCTGAAAGATGTCTGCGGAGTCCCCGAGCATCTTATGGGGTCTGAAGTGCCTCTGAAAATAGGGGCCAAGAGGCAGAGGGCGGATATCGTGGTCTTTGGACGGGATGCATCTCCCGTGGCTGTGGTGGAATGTAAGCGGCCGGATGTGGAAATAGATGCTGACGTA
>CABQAB010000181.1 GCA_902461985.1 uncultured Bacteroidales bacterium
GCCTGCTGGCATTTACCGGTGCTCTCTTGGGAATGGATACGTCTGCAGCCACGGATTTGGGCAATGTCACCAACACTCTGATTTCCGAGATTGACGGCTTTACGGTGACAGCCACTTCCTATCTGTATCAGCTCGACTGGAACGAAGAGACGGCCGCCAAGCTTTACAATGAGTTCTGGATTTATGACGATGATTCTCCGGAAACGGCGGCTGCGAAAAAAGCGGCGTTCGAGACCACTGACGCTTTCAAGTTGAAATATGTCGGTGAAACTACGGCAACGAGCAGCAATACTTCTTCCAAATCATTCAGCAAGGCCACCAAAGGTGAGCAGATCAGCAAGGTCTGCGGCCGTGTTATGGACAAGGCCATAGTTTCCCTCCAGCGGGCCTACGAAGATTTCAAGGTCAAGGTCCCTATCCACAGCATTTCCCAGGACGGCAAGGCTGTGCAGGTTAGAATCGGACTCAAGGAAGGCGTGAATTACAAGAATACTTATGAAGTTCTGTTGCCGGAATATGACCAGGACGGCAAATTGAAGTATAAGGTTGTAGGCACTTTGAAAGCCCAGAAAGGAATGGTATGGGATAACCGTTTCGGAGCGTTCGACGAGTATCAGGAAATGCAGAAGGCTATAACAGGCAGCGACAAGGAGGCCAGGAAAGCGGCGTCCAAGGCCCAGAAAGATGCGGAAAAGGAGGCTGGAATCAAAGCTGACCCTACTCTTGGTGCCACTACGTTCGTAATCAAGACCGGGCATAACAAAGTACTTCCCGGAATGCTCGTGCGTGAGGCTAAAGTCAAGTAATCATGAAAGAATAATGTTTACTAAATAACCAAATATAAGAAAACAATGGATAAACAGGCAATCAGCAAAAAATTTGAAACGCTTTTCTCAGGTGAAGGAGCATGGTTCGCATCGGCAGGAAGAATCAACCTTATCGGCGAGCACACCGACTATAACGGAGGTTTCGTGTTTCCGGGTGCCATTGACAAGGGCATGGTCGCGGAAATCAGGCTCAACGGCACCGGCAAGGTGAGGGCTTTCGCCCTGGATCTTGACGAATACTGCGAATTCGGCCTCAGGGAGGAGGATGCTCCGCAGCAGTCGTGGGCGAGGTACATTTTCGGTGTATGCCGTGAAACCGCCAAAAGAGGAGGCAAAGTGGAGGGTTTCGACACCGTATTTTCCGGAGATGTTCCTCTCGGAGCGGGCATGTCGTCATCCGCTGCGCTCGAAAGCACTTTCGCCTATGCCATCAACGAACTTTTCGGCAACGGCATCGACAAGTTTGAACTGGCAAGAATAGGCCAGAGCACCGAACACAACTACTGCGGAGTAAACTGCGGAATCATGGACCAGTTTGCGTCCGTATTCGGCAAGAAAGGTCACCTCATGAGACTGGACTGCCGTTCTATGGAATTCGAGTATTTTCCTTTCGATCCGGCTGAACACGGCTACAGACTCGTTCTTCTCAATTCCTGCGTAAAGCATGAACTTGTAGGCTCTCCGTACAATGACAGAAGGGCTTCCTGCGAGAGAGTGGCCAAAGTCCTGGGACGCGAGTTTCTCAGAGGAGCCACAATGGAGCAGCTGGACTCGATAAAAGACCATATAACCGAAGAGGACTACAAGAGAGCCCGCTATGTAATAGGTGAGGAGAGGCGTGTGCTGGATGTCTGCGAGGCCTTGAAAGCCGGCGATTACGAGACAGTGGGCGCAAGGATGTACGAGACTCACTGGGGCATGTCCAAAGACTACGAAGTTTCATGTGAGGAACTTGACTACCTTGCCGAAATCGCGGAAGAATGTGGAGTTACCGGTTCCCGTATCATGGGCGGCGGATTCGGCGGCTGCACCATCAACCTTGTGAAAGAGGAGCTGTACGACCAGTTCATAGCCACTGCAAAGAAGAAATTTGCTGAGAAATACGGCCACGAACCTGTCGTTATCGATGTGGTCATTTCAGACGGCGCACGCAGGCTCGAATAGGTTTTCTGCCGCGCTTTTCCCGTCTGGCATAGTGTTCCCTCTGCTCACGGTTTACGGAAAAGTGTCAGAATAATGTCTTTGCGCAATACAGGCACAGTCGGTCATTCCGTCTGTGCCTGTAGTTTTTCCTGCTCTAAGTCATGGTCAGTGTCTGTTTCGCAAGGGCACGTCAAAAACATGAGAATTTGTAGGTATTTAATGATATAAAATGTGAGAATTTGTAGGTATTTCTTCTAATAAATTTTGAGGAACGGCAACCTTGATAATACAACAGACACCGTCGGGACGGACCCCGGCGGTGTCTGTTGTATAAATTGGAGCCAGCTATTCGGATAACCCCGTAGTTGGTGTCAATTCTCTGATTCGTCTATATATTTCGCTTTGCCGGAATATTTCAGAGTTATGCTTTCGCCGTCTTCTCCTGTTCCATTGAATTTTATCGTATAGGTATCTCCATTCTGTTTTAGTTTCAAAGTACCTTCAGTGAAATTGATTGAGCCGTGTTCCAGACTTATATATGTCGCGTAGACATAATATCCATCATATTCACCGTATTTGAAAGGGAATTCTCCGGAAAATTTCTTATCCGGAATGGCTATCTGACAGTCAAAGAGGAACGATACATTGTTGTCAAAATCCTCATTCTCCAGGATTTCGGGGTTAGCGGCGTCGGACAACATAATGCTATAAAAATATCCGCCATTGTCGAGTATGTCGCCAGGTTCAGTGTAGCCTTCATAATAGATAAGGGCACTGTTGATTTTAAGAGAAGATCCGTCAATCTTCAAACTGTCTTTAGAGCATGATGGCAACAGGCAGGCAGCCAGAGCCAGAATTACAGTCAATTTATTCAGTTTCATATTAGCGGGTATTATGATATTTTCTTCTTTTTATCGTTATTGGTTAATCAGAACGACAGTTTGAACGACATTCCTGCAACAGGGGCAGATGTGCTGATGCCAGCAGGAGCCATTGCGAAATAAGGGGACATGTCCAGTTTGACCGAAGACATTTTTTTGATGTCCCTTTCGTACATATTCTTGATTTTGGCTACTTTGCATCCGTCTACGATGGCAGCGATGTCTACTGAAAGCAAAGAGATGGCCCCTGCTATTGTAAGAACCAGTCCGGCGATGAGCATTCCTTCATCATAATCGTATCCACCGTAGTATGAGTTATAGTATACGCTGCCGGTCATCAGCCCTGAACCTATTCCCGTAACGACTCCGCATGCTAAAGCTCCTCCAAACCAGCCGAACCCTCGCCCGATTTCTCCGCATACCATTTGTCCGAGTCCCGGGATTACAAATGACAGGACACCTCCCAGAGCTGGGCTGTATCTATCACCGGGTGCACTTACATAGTCTTTTGAATTGTACAATTTACTGTAATCTCTGTATCTCATGCCTGGAACTATCTCGGTCGGAGCGTTTCTATATGAGTCGTCATTGTATACAGAAGCCTGATATGACGCTGTGACCGGTTTTTTGTTGAAAACTTCGTTGGTGCCGTTTTCATATCTTATCAGAAGTATGTCTGAAACGGATAGTGAGTACACAGGACCGTCAAGATTGTCCCACTTCTTGTATTTGATTTCATTCTGTCCGACTTCCAGAATCTTGGCCTGTTGGTCTTCTCCTGTGTTCTTTACAATTAAATCCTGGGCTGAGACTGCAACGTTTCCTGCAATGACAAGAACTGCACTGAAAATAATTTTTTTCATATAGTTATACATTTGTGTGTTTATTTCGACGGTGTCCGGACGGTCTTGACTGAACTGTATACCGTTCCGGAAGAAGTTTCAAGAAAGCCCTTGACATAATATGTGGTATTGGCTTTTAATGAACTTGACTTCATCGTAGCCGTGCCTGAAGTTCCTCCATGTACTAACCCTTTTTGAGAATTGCTTTCCCCGTTTGAATTAGTGCTTACCATAAAACCAAGATGTTTTATCTCGCTTTCCGACACACCATCGGCACTGACATATGCTGTAATTGTATAGAACTGTGTGTAACGGCTGTAGTCTGCGGACACATTCGAGACAGTAACACTGCCTTTGCCTGTATTTCCTTCGCCTTTACCGTCATTTCTGATGCTGTCCAGCGCATCGAACATTGAACAGCTGCAGAAACATAAAGCTGCTATAACTGCAAACAAAGACTTTTTCATAAAGCCGAATGTTAAAAATAATATTTGAACCCAAGACACACTTTGTCGAAACCGAAATCAACGATGTTTTTTGTGGATGTTATTTTGGCGTCTTTCCGGTTTTTCGTGCTCGTCTGTACATTGTATCCTATACCGCCGATATTTGCGGCAAGTGCCATGTGGGGATTGATTTTATATTCGAATGCAAGAAAATCAAGGTTTAATCCGAATGCGAAACATGGATCTTGTTTTACAATACTTCGGTAAATTTTTACCGTTAAACATACATTTTTAGTTCCGGCATATGC
>CABQAB010000182.1 GCA_902461985.1 uncultured Bacteroidales bacterium
GAAGGAGAACTCAAACTTTACACTGAATCCGGAAATTATGACGGCAAATCCGCAATACGCCCTGTCACTGCTGACACTGAGATCGGAGAAAGCGACATCGTTGACGCTCCGTTCATCTACGTAGCCTCTCCGGACAACAAATGGAAGGTAAAGGCCGGCAAATACCGCCTGTCATTCAACCTCCGCACATACACGATGAGTTCAACCTATCTTGGCGAGCCTGAATATGAATGGCCTGAGGTGACTCCTATCCAGACAGAAACCTTGTATCTCCTTGGCGATGCTGTGGGCGGCTGGAATACTCCTTTCACCACTGTCTGCACAAAAAAGACAGACACAGACTATGTCTTTGTCTATGAAGGTGCCCTTAGCACAGGGCTTCTGCGAGCTTCAACATTCAGCGACTATGGAATCCATATCCGTCCGAAAACCGACAAACTCGAGATAGGCAAGGGCGGCTGCGAGTCCGAGGATTTCGTCAATGTCAGCATACCGGATAACAACTGGAACGTCGTTGATGCCGGCAATTACCGCATCACCTTCGACCTCGAAAAGTGGACTGTAAAATTCGAATACCTGGACTAAATACATTTAGAACTGAAAGACGATGATAAAGAAACTGATAATATCAGCATTCGTTGCCGGCTGCACATTGTTGGGAACATGCGCCTGCCAGAAGGATTACTCGGACATGAGGCTTCCCAACCAGCACGAGCATCCGCATTTGGAGGACGTCGGCAATATACACACTTTCAAAGCTCCCCTTTATTGGAGCATATATGAACGGGCATACGAACTTGACGGAGATGTCTGGGAAACCCGCAACATCCCTTTGTCTGAATGGGAGGCGAATTTCGAATGGGTTGCAAAGGAACTGAAGCCATACGGATATGACATGATCTGTACAGACGGATTCCTTCCGATAACCTGCGAGGGCAATCAGCCATATATGACCCGTCTCGGTCAGGTGCCTATCAAGGACCTTATTGCCGCCGCAAAAAAACGCGGCCTGCGTGTCGGCATTTACGACAGCCCGCTGGAAATGTGGTGCGACCCTAAGACCCTGATTCCGGGCACGGAATACACGGTAGGTTCGCTGCTCTACGACAAGGCCATAGACAAGGTCAACCATCCGAAGGCCAAGGACAAGTGGCACACCTACATCGTGTTCTCCCATCCTGGTGCAAAGGAATATATCGACGGCTTCTTCAAGCACTACAATGAATTAGGTGTCGAGATGCTCCGTATGGATTTTCTCTCCTGGTTTGAAGACGGATTCTATCGTTTTTCCGATTCTCCCGTAGGAAAGGGCTACGGACGCCAGATGTATGCGGACGCCCTTGCATACATCTGCAAGACCGCAAAGAAATACAATATTTTCCTGTCTCTGGTGATGCCGCACCTGTACAACGACGCTGAAATCGAGAGCCGCTACGGCAACATGGTGCGCATAGTGAATGACACGTTCAAGGGAGGCTGGAATTTCACTTCAGTGCAGGATCAGGGCAAGGCCGCGACTTCATGGCCCAACTGCTTGAACCAGTTTGACGGATTCACCTATTGGAGTCATATCGCCGGACGGGACAAGGTGATACTTGACGGTGACTTCACGATTATGCACAGCTACAAGACTCCAGCTGAAAAACAGTCCGTTGTTTCCATCCAGCTGATGGCGGGCGGACCTATTGCTGTTACAGACCAATATTGTACTATAGGCGAAGGTGACGTGGAATATTACACCAATGAAGAAATGCTTGCCCTGAACAAGGACCGTTTCGTCGGCCATCCGATGGATGACGCTCTGATGTCGCCAGGAAGCAATGTCTGGTATGGCCGGATGAGCAATGGAGATTACGTCGTAGGACTTTTCAACCGTGAAGATGAACCTAAGGATTTCAAAGTGGCTTTGTCCGACCTTGGGATAAACGGCCCGATGAAAGTGCGCGACCTCTGGAAACACGCCGATGAGGGAACTGCATCATCGATTGAAGCGACCATAGAGCCGCATGGCTGCAAAATAATGCGTCTGAGCAAATAATCATTTATCCGGGAAACTTGAGCCATCTATGAAAACAGGATTTGGATTGATATTGGCATGTCTGACTCTTGCCGCCTGCGACCCTGCCGGCAGAGATTCGGAGATGGATGCCTTTATAGACAATCTTATGGGCCGGATGACTGTCGAGGAAAAAATAGGACAGCTGAATCTTCCTGCCGGCGGAGATATCGTGTCAGGGCAGGTCTTCGAGACAGATCTTGCTGAACTTGTCTCAAGCGGCAGGGCCGGCGGCTTCTTCAATGTCAAGGGAGTCGAAAGGATTACGGAATTCCAGAGACTGGCAATAGAGAACTCAAGGCTCGGCATTCCTCTTTTAGTAGGAGCTGATGTGATACACGGCTATGAGACAGTCTTCCCCATTCCGCTTGCCCTCTCCTGTTCATGGAATCCGTCCTCGATAGAGCGCATGGCGCGTATTTCAGCGGTTGAAGCGAGTGCCGACGGCGTAAACTGGACATTCAGCCCCATGGTGGACATATGCAGGGATGCCCGATGGGGACGGATTGCGGAAGGCTCGGGTGAAGACCCGTGGCTGGGTTCACAGATGGCGGCTGCCTATGTACGCGGTTATCAGGGTGCTGACATGAGCCATGACGATGAAATCATGGCTTGTGTCAAGCATTTCGCCGCGTATGGAGCACCTGAGGCCGGCCGGGACTATACTGCGGTTGACATGAGCCGGCAGAAGCTGTATAACTGCTACCTGCCTCCTTATCAGGCTGCGGTAGAGGCCGGGGCAGGAAGCGTCATGACTTCTTTCAACCTTCTCGACGGAGAGCATCCGACAGCAAGCCGCTGGCTTCTTGACGGACTGCTGCGCAGGCAATGGTGGTTCGATGGAATGGTTGTCACCGATTACAATTCAATCAGCGACATGGCGATTCTCGGCCTGGCAGAGGCCCCCGAAGCCGCAGCGATGAGTCTCAAGGCCGGGACAGACATGGACATGGTGTCGAATGCCTATCTGAACACTCTTGGCGACTCATATCAAAAGGGACTGATATCCATGGAAGAGCTTGACCGCGCATGCCGTCGTATACTCGAAGCCAAATACAGACTCGGGCTCTTTTCCGATCCGTACAAATACTGCAAGCCACAGCGTGCAAAAACGGAATTATATACTGAAGAGCACCTGAAGGCTGCAAGGGAAATAGCCGCGGAAACCTTCGTGCTTCTCAAAAATGACGGAAATATTCTTCCTCTTCAAAAAAAAGGCAAGATAGCGCTGATCGGGCCTCTTGCCGATGCCGGCAACAATATGTGCGGCATGTGGAGCCAGCTGTGCGTTGATTCTCGCCACATATCTCTGCTGCAGGCTTTCAAAGAAGAACTGGGGAAGGATGCCGAACTGCTTTATGCCCAGGGCAGCAATCTGTATTACAGTGAAAAAACGCAGCAGTACGCCACCGGACGCCGCTCCATCCCGCGCGGAGATGACAACGCGCTGCTCCGGGAGGCTCTCCGCGTGGCAGATGAAGCCGACGTGATTGTCGCAGCGCTTGGTGAGAGTTGTGAAATGTCCGGCGAATCGGCTTCACGCGCAGACATCACCATCCCCGATGCACAACGTCATCTTCTGAAACGGCTTGTCGCCACGGGGAAACCGGTGGTGCTCCTCCTGTTCACAGGACGCCCTTTAGTCCTCGACTGGGAAAGTGATAACGTACCTGCCATTCTGAATGTCTGGTATGCAGGCAGCGAAGCCGGACACGCCATTTCCGATGCGGTATTCGGCAGGACAAATCCATGCGGAAAACTCACCACCACATTTCCGCGTGCTGTCGGACAGGAACCGCTGTACTACAATTACCTGCAGTGCAGCCGTCCGCCATGGACCGATGACCATTTCGTAGCCTATAACAGCAACTATATCGACGTCGCCAACACTCCACTTTACCCGTTCGGCTACGGAATGAGCTACACTACGTTTGAATATGGCAGTCCGGAGTTCTCTTCCGACCTCATCTCGGCCGATGAACCGGTGAAAGTTTCACTCACTGTCACCAACACCGGCAAGAGGGCGGGCATTGAGATTGTCCAGCTGTATATTCACGACTGCCTTGCATCGCTTGCGCGTCCTGTTAAAGAACTGAAGAACTACCGGCGGGTCTCACTTCAGCCGGGAGAATCAAAGAAAGTGGAATTTACGCTGACGACCGACGAACTGAAGTTCTATAATTCCGATCTGGAGTTAGTGTACGAACCGGGGGATTTCGAGATTATGACAGGCCCGGATTCCGGACACCTGACAGTCAGACAGATAAAGGGAATATGATGAAGCGGAAACTGTTTGTTGCCATTGCATTGATGTCGCTGACATTTCCGATGGCTGTAGCCGGAGATGTCCTGCCCATGGAAGCCGTGGATTTT
>CABQAB010000183.1 GCA_902461985.1 uncultured Bacteroidales bacterium
GCAGACCGGATCTACGACGTGCTCAAAGGTCTGGACAGATTCCCGAAGAATGTGGGAGCAAGCGCAACCGTCCTCTTTGCGAACATGGGAAGAAACGAAGTCAGCTACCTGCTTCCGATGGTGCGGACGTTGAGAGAAAGGGGCATCGCCTGCGAGATTTACCCCGAAGCCGTCAAACTGAAGAAGCAGTTCGATTATGCTGACCGCAAGAATATTCCTTTCATTTCCATCTGCGGCGAAACTGAGGCTGCTTCCGGCACAATCAATCTGAAGAATCTTTCGAGCGGCGAACAGAAAACTTTTGAATGTCAAGACATTGACAGCATAATTGAGTTCCTCGGCTAAGACAGGAAGCGGCTCTCACCGGAGACCCAATGTGGTATGCAAGACACTCCGCGCAGAAAAAATATGCAAAAAAACGCAAGAAAAGTTTGCAGTAATAAAAAATAGTTGTACCTTTGCAATCCCAATCGAGAAAAGCATCACAAATGCAGATGATTGGAGACAAAATTCCTGAATAGCTCAGTTGGTTAGAGCATCTGACTGTTAATCAGAGGGTCGCAGGTTCAAGTCCTGCTTCAGGAGCAACATCGCGGGGTAGAGCAGTTGGTAGCTCGTCGGGCTCATAACCCGGAGGCCGGAGGTTCGAGTCCTTCCCCCGCTACCACGACAAAGGTTCGGAAGCATCTCTTCCGGACTTTTTTCTTGTAAGCCGTATTTCAATTTTTTTCTTAAATTTGTTGCCCTTTGTATCGAGCAAGCGACAAGTGAAAAGAAATACGGCAATAATTTTAGGGATATGCCTCGCAACCGTATGTTTCTGCAATGACTCTTTCGGGCAGAGCAGCGGAGAGCGTGTTTCCGATGCTGCAGCAAAGACTGACGGACTGTACGGATGGGACCGGTGGTCGTTCAGGATCAATGCTCTGGAACTGCTCTGTACAGTACCGAACATCTCAGCCGAATTCGACTTGTCCTCCTCGCCATACTCCCGTTCCACCGTATCCATAGGAGTCAAATATAATTGGAATACCTGGCACACGCTTCCCCCGAAACTGGTTTTCAACATGCTTGAAATCCGGCCGGAGTACAGATGGTGGTTCAGAATCAAAAAGAAAGACAGGGAACTTACCGACTGGCTCAAAAACACGGCATTTTTTGCAGGAGCATATATGCAGGCGGGAAATTTTTCAATAAAACCAGGCACATACGGCATCCAGGGTCCGCTTTACGGAGTCGGTGCAAGTTTCGGTCTCGATTTTCCGATGTACAGTTACAGAAAATTCGCGCTGGATTTCGAGCTTGGCATAGCCGCCGGGCTGGCGGCATGCAGGACGGACTCCTACACCCTCAGCCGTAGCGGTTCAGAATATGTCTCCGTTCCGGACAGGTCCAGACCGTTCCATGTAGTCCCCTACCCTGTATTCACCGAAATCAAAGCGTGCTTAGTGTTCCGGTCCGTCTCCATAAAAGACAAGTACCGCAAGGAGGACAGCCGCAAGGTCATAGAAAGGCAGGAAAGAAAAGATGCCAGGGCCGCGGCTAAGGCACAGAAAGACCAGGCCCGCAAAGAAGCCAGAGCGAGGCGGGCAGAACAGCGCAGCAACGGCGGCAGGGACAAAAAGGAGGTCGAGCCATGAAAAAGCTTATGCAGAACCTCCGATGCCTTGTACTCAGTCCCGTGTGCATCGCCATTGCAGGCTGCCTGTCCATATCCTGCACTCTGCTGGATCTGAAGACTTCCATCGGAAACGCGACCGGCACGAGAATAAGTTTCAGCTGCAAGTGGCCTGATACGGATGCGAGAAACAGCTGTGACAGTGTCTATGTACTTATGAACAGGGCGACCGACGGCATACGCTACCTATATGCCGAGTCCGCCGGTGCGGAATTTCAGGACACTGTGGCTGTGTTCGGGCATTATGTCGCCCTTGCATATTCGTACGACACAAATGATTACGAAGTTCCTCAAAGACAAGGTTTCCTCACCGGACCGGAAGTGTATATAAGGGATTTCACGGCAATTGCCGCCACCATGCCGGCCGGGGACGTGGAAGCCATACGGGGCGGCTCGTCATTGGATTTCAATGCGGCATACAGATTCATCTCACTACCGTCTCAGATATATTCGGCATCAGGGCTGGAAACGGTCTCCGACACGGAAGCCAACAGATTCAGTTTCAATCTCAGTCCTCTGCTGGCTGATCTTACCGTAGAGTTTACCGTCCGCGCAGGCACTTCTGTAACAATCAATTCTGTTGCCGCGGAACTGTCGGGAGTCCCGGCATCCATAAATCTGCGTGACGGTTCCACGTCGGCCGATGACATAGCCCGCCTGATAACGTCCGCGCAGAGACAGGACAGCGGCAGCTGTTCTGCAGGATTCCTCATAACAGGCATCTACCCTCCGGAATCTGATGCGCTGACTACCGGACCCGGAATACTGCGTCTGTGCATAAACGCGACCTGTTCAGGCGTCAGCAAGACCCTGCACCCGGCAGTCAACCTTAGGAAGGAAATTGTGGATGCAAAGATAATGACCCGTTTTGACGAGAACGGACGCTATGTTACACGGAGCAGGAAAGTAAAGATAAGGATAGCCGAAGAATTGGTGATAACCTCCGCCAGTTTCTCGCCCGGAGGAGAAGGTGACGGCGTGGAAAGATGGTTTGACAGTGACTTTGTGGATGTGGAGCTATGATGTTGAGATGAAGCGATTGAGAAACATATCTGCCTTGTTTGCGGTCCTGACAGTGTTTTCATGCACAGACAGGGCATACACCGGAGTAGTCGAAGGAGAGTATGACGATGCCGCGGACGCTGCGCCGGTACCGGTATTAGTGAGCGTGGGAGACGTTTCCCCAAGCAAGGGCTCCGGAGCAATGGACGCGGAAGACGGACAGAAGTTTTCCGATACCTATATGTATGTATATGCGTTCAACAGGACTAAGGAAGCCACATTCTCTGCCATATCAAGTTCCGATGCGGCATCCTGCCTGATAGACGCCACAACTGACGGAAGCCGGTCCAATGCTGGACGCAGGGCATATCTCGATGCGGAAGAATCCTTCCTGATATGGCCGGACGCTTCCGGAGAATCCTACTATCCTTCAGGGACGGACGCCTACGATTTCTACGCATATTTCACTGATGACTATGTTCCGTCCTACGTACGCCGCTACGATGACAGAATCGTGATGCCTGTCGAAATTGACGGAGCAAGAGACATAATGAGCGGAAGGGCGGTCTACGATGCATCTTCAGTAGACCCAGCCCTGACAGAAACCGAAAAGGCACTGATAGGACAGAGGGCTTTCAGCGCGTACTGCGCCCGCCGTGGAGTGAATCCGGTCCTGCACTTCAGGCACCACCTCGCCAGACTACGTTTCGAGATATATCCGGCAACCGATGATGCCTACACGGTCTACGTCAACTCCATCAAAGTTTCGTCCCGCCATTCCGGCTCGTTCACTGCGGTTGCGCGGAACGCCGAAGACGAAGGCATTGACTTTTCCGCTTCGTCATATTCCATGCTCGAACTGAGCGAGGCCGACGGAAGCCCTCTCAGACAGATGACATACCATCCGAAACAGGATGCAGATTTCAACGCTGCAGTCTATGAGCGTCCGGCAGTCCAGGTCGGAGGAAGCCTTCTTGTAGCCCCGGACAGTTCGTACGAAGCATTGATAGAGATTTTCGAGGACAAGGGACAGGGCTACTCGGGGGCGTCAGAGCTGCATATAAGTTCTGCTTCAGGATTTCTCCCAGGACAGCAGTATGTGGTGAGAATAGCCGTCTACGGCATGATGAAGACCGAAATCCGTGTACAGGCCGAGCCTTGGGGCACCGGAGGAAGGATAATACTGGACAATGAAGACAAGTACACGCCTGCGACATGACGGAAAAAGCAGATGACAAAGACACATAGACTTTATGACAAAACGAACAAACAATTATAAACACAATCTGTTATGAAAAAATCATTTTTATTCGCAGCTGCAGCGGTCATAATTGCCGCTTCCTGCACCAAAAACGGGACGATTGAGACTCCCGATCCTCTTGACGACGGTACTCCTGTGGCAGTGGAATTCTCTGCTTCAGCTCCGAAGAACATCGAAGTGAAATCCACGGGCTCTGTCCAGACCAACTGGGCTTCCAACGTGCTCAAGATTTATTCTTACGAAACCGGCGTCACCGACTTCGCTGCCGCGACTCCGTTTATCAACAATGTGGAAGCTGCTGCCCCGGCAACAGGAAACAGAGGCACTATCAGCGTACTCAACCCTGAAAACAATGAGCCTTTCTACTATGTTGCAGGCAAATACTATGACTTCTACGGCTATCACATCGACGACGCGGCAACCGCTGAGCCTACCGTAAACACTGACGGAGTGTACGTGCCTTTCACCATCACCCACG
>CABQAB010000184.1 GCA_902461985.1 uncultured Bacteroidales bacterium
CCTGATGAGGGAAATAGAATTCGAGAGGTGCGACCACCGGCTCTCCCGTTTCCGAAGCCTTGTGCATAAGCGACACGATTCTGCCAAGGAAACGGTCACGGATTTTCACCGCTTCGAGCACGGCGTCGAGATGTCTGCGGTCAAGAATGCGCCATGGAGCCACCGAGAACTGCATCATAGGCATCAGCGCATGAACCTGTGCAGAACGGACTATCAGGTCGCTGTCAATCACGCATCCCGGCAGGAAGGAGGCGAAACTTCCTCCTCCTATCATGTCCGGGGCGCAGAACCAGTAGCCGTTGAGATTGGCTGCCATCATTTCAGGGATAAGTGCATTGAGAGCCTGCCATGAATGTCCCTTGTCGTGGAGTCGCTGCACGAGCGGTTTCCCGCCGGATTTCCAGGCAGCACGGAACTCGTTGTAAGGATATTTCTCCCCGAAAGAGGCGAAGGCCGCACAATAGTCCCATGCCGTCATGTTGCCCGCAGTGATTGCGTCAGACGGGAAAAGGTTGAAGTCGCCCGCGTCGAACTTGAATCCGTCCACCCCGAACTCTTCCACCAGACGCCTGAGCTCACCGTCAAACCAGGCGTAGCCTCTTTCATTCGAGAAGTCTATCGAGGCAGACATGCCGTTCCACCAGTAGACAGGGTAAGTCCCCACACCCTCCTTTTTCAGGAATCCGTCTCCGACCTGCACGCAAATCTGGTACTGGTCCATGCTGACGAAAGGCGTGACCCAGAGCATGACCTTGAACCCCATTCCGTGCAGTTCGTCGCACATGGTCTTGGGGTCCGGGAAACGCCCCGGATGGAAGACCCATTTGCCATAATCCTCCTGCCATGTGTCATCGATCATGAGGATGCCGGCTGGAAGCCCGTTGCGTATTATTCCGCGTGCATATTCGAGTATGTCTTTCTGGTTCTGGTCGTACTGGAGTTCAATCCATGTGTTCCACTGCGGTTTTTCAAAGAACTCCACAGGCGGAAGCAGCCCCTCGACAGGGAAAAACGCCTTCTGGGCGAAGTGGTAGGCATCCGAAAGGGTTCTGCCGACTTTCGCCGTGTTGATTTCCGCAAGCGCATCCTCTATTGTCAGGACTCCGTCTTTAATGTGGTATCTGAAAGGCTGGTCACTCCAGACATAGCGGCCCTTGCTCGTAAGAATGAGCGGCTGGACCTGGTTTCCGCCGTTTTCGAAAAGATTCAGGTACGAACTGTCCCTGAAAGGCATATACTGACCGTCAGCGATTTTGCCTCCCCAGACAGCTTCATCGGCATCAAGTCTTATGGAAAGCGTTGTCCGTGAAGCGAGAATGTTTCCATTTTCAATCTCATCCAGTGAACGGGCAGCCTTGACATCGACTATGCCGTTTTCGGAAATAAGGTAGAACGAAGGAATCAGACCGCTGTCAAAGGCATTGTCATAGATTATGACATTGTCCCTGTCGCGGAAATTATTCCATACCCCCCCCAGCCGGGCTGAAGCGGAAAGGAATTCCTTAATATCTTCCCCGCTGTACAACGCTACAAGATTGAGAGAAGAATCTTTCCTGACTTTTCTGATGAAAGACGACTCTGCGATTCTGTCCATCTGCCTTGAGCACTCGGCACATTCTGCCCCGTAAACGAAGAGCAAGGTCCTTTTGGTGAAAAGGTCACGCAGCCTATATTCCTTTCCGTCCTCCGAAATGACAGGAAAATCGTTCACGGCAAATCCAGGACGGTTCAGATTGAGACGCCCCCTTTTGAAGTCGAGTCTACGGTAATCCAGAGGACCGAGAACTGAACAGACAGCCTCCCTGTCAAGGACAGCATCCACAAGTTCGTAATCCTGCACAGACGCATTTTGCGAAACCAAAGCGGACAACAGCCCGTCTGAAAGCCGCTCCACGGTCTCCGACGTAGTGCCGGAAAGACTGTCCGCGAGCGCAAAGACTTCATCTATCATGGCGCAGGCCGTCGCCGCATCCGTCTTTTTCAAACTCTCCGCAAAGTCCACGACCGAAGCGGCATCCGGAATCCACACGCCGTCTTTCTCGGAGAATTCCACTTCTGTCCGGCCTTTACATGCCGCCAAAGCCGCGGCAGCAAGCAAAATCAATACAATCCTTTTCATCTGTCCTGTCAATTCAATATAATCTCATAACCATCTTTTCCCAACGAAGCCGAACCGGTGTTGAAACCATTGTCCCAACCGATTTCCAGGCCTATTACCGCCTTCTCTTTCCCGTAAAGTCCCACTTTCGCGGCAAGGAACGAAAATTCTCCTTCCAGGATGTCTCCGTCAGCCGTCGTAGCCATATAGCCTACATTTTCGTGGTTGCTCTCATCCTTCGTGTGCGAGTTGCCGACTACGCACTGTCCGTAATATTCGTTGGCTCTCGGCTGTACGGTAGACCAGCCGTCCCAGCCTCCGGAAGTCCTGGTGATGCGGTATGCTATGACATTGTCGTAACGCTGAGGATTGAAAAGCCAGCCTCCGCCCTGCCCCTCAGTGACATCGTCATTGTCAATCCAGACATAGAAGCGTCCGGCTATCTTCAGCAGATACTGGTGCTCGTCCGTCTTCGGGAAACCTCCGTTCTCTTCACTCTTGTCCACACGCACATAACCGTAGACATAACCGTTTTCACAATGAAGTTTCACGACAGGCTTGAGATTGTGTGACGCGCTCATGTCATGTCCCGGAACAAGGTCTTCAAACTGTTCCCAGTCGGAATAGTCCCCGTCAACAGTTATCGCGCTTTCGACAGGAATATCTTCATAACCGGTCACAATCATTTTCAGAACGTCACCTGAAAGGGAAACAATATAGCCGTCCAGTTTCAGCGTATGTCCGTTCAAATCATCGAAATTCAATGCGTCACCCGCCTTGTACGGTTCAATGTTGAGTGTTTTCCCGTCAGCGACAAGCCTTGTCTTCCCGTCTATATAGACAACCGTTCCTGACACAGATACGAACTCGTAACGGAGGTTCCCGGCCGTCCTGCTGTCTTTCGCCGATGCGTCTGCGATTATCCTGTCTATTTCTTCAGAGCCTATTTCCCGTGGTTCAGAAGACGGAGCCTCCGCAGAAGTGACTGCCTTCGTAAGGTCGGGGATTATGCGTGTCATATAGTCCTCCGTCACCACACTTCCAGTCACGGACAGGCATGCCCCTTCGTACACTCCGTTGAATTTGGAAGTCTGCACGAAAATCACCCCGCTTCCGTCTGCAAGAAGGTAGCCGTCCTCCACGACGGACAGAACCGTGCCTTCAACATGGGCATAGGCAGCGGTGAGCGCATCCTCTATCTTCACTAACTGAGGTACATATTCCTGCTGAGTCAATTTCACCCTGACTACAGCATCTGATGTCCTCACATTGAGATAGGCAAAACGCCTGAAGATGCTTTCATTGGCTTTCACGTCCAAGGTGACGACATTTCCCTCAGTCCCGGATACCTCCACCCACGATTCAGAAACGGCCAGACTGAAAACTTCGTCAGTATAGATTTCCACTTTGACGGTTCCGCCTTCAGACGGAATCTCGGCAGATGTAGGGGTAACCCAGATTTTTGCGTCTTCAGGGTTGACGATACAGGCATTTTTCGCATAGGGCTGCCCTGCGAATTTGTCCTTCAGAGCGGTGATGCTGATTTCATCCCCCTCCTTGTAACCGCCCATGTTCCGGATTCTCTTTCCATGGATGCTCTTCCACAGCCCGCGTACTTCGACCTGGCCCGTTCCGTCGTCGAGAACGAAACAGGACTGCTCCGCATCGACGATTTGCGCCACTGTCCCTGACAGATAGTAATAGTAGTTGCCGTCAGCCGCCTGCGCGTTGAACTCTGCTACGGTCGTATTCCTGAATATGCAGGGGACAGTTTCTTCCTGCTGTTTCGTACATGATATGGCGATGACCGCCGCTATGATATAAATCAAATGTCTTTTCATATTCTTGTCATAGTTGTTCCAACATGATGGACAATGGATCAATATTCAGCCTTGAAGGTTGCCAGGAGATTGTATCCAGTCGTCTCCTCCCAGGTGTGAAGATTCGCGAAACGCACGCTGTAATCCGGATTGTCATGCAAATTTATCGATTCGTCCGGAAGATTGATATAAAGATTGTATTCCGCACCCTTCTGGAGAGTGGCGGGCAGCACTATCATGTCGGTAAACACATAAGCCCTGCCGCCCTTCCATTCGCGCGGATCTTTGTCTACAGGATATACATATTTTTCCTTGGGATTCCTCTGGTTAGCTATGACGAATTCAAGTTTTCTTGCGTTTACGAGAGATGCGAATCCATAATTGCTCAGGCACAGGCTTATTCCGAAATCCTCGTCAGAAGCGAAGATGCCGTGGAAAGCCGCTCCGTTCAGAATGAAACGGTAGCCCACACGCGAACTGGCATCATTGTAACAGC
>CABQAB010000185.1 GCA_902461985.1 uncultured Bacteroidales bacterium
CGGACGACCAGCTCGATTTCAGGACAGTCTACGGCAGTGCAAAGCAGGGCTGGATGTCCCTCGACTGGAGAAAACCTACCAGCGACATCACTCCTTTGCTTGACACCATCTTAGAGGCTATTCCTGCTCCGGCAATGGTCGAGGGTACTCCTCAACTGCTTATATCCTCTTTGGAATATTCTCCTTATGTCGGCAGAATCGCGATTGGAAGGGTAACCCGCGGCGAACTCAAAGCTGGCATGAATATTAGCCTCTGTAAAAGGTATGACATCGTCCAGAAGCAGAAAATCAAGGATTTGATGATATTTACCGGACTTGGCAAAAGCAAGGTCGAGAGTGTCGGATGCGGTGATATATGTGCCGTAGTGGGCATAGACGGATTCGAAATCGGTGATACGATAGCCGACTTTGAAAATCCGGAGGCTCTTCCTCCTATTGCAGTGGACGAGCCTACCATGAGTATGCTGTTCTGCATAAACAACTCGCCGTTTTTCGGTCGCGAGGGTAAATTCGTGACGTCACGTCATTTGAAAGAGCGCCTTGAAAAAGAACTCGAGAAAAACCTCGCTCTGAGGGTGAAGCCGGGTCCGAATGCGGATTCATTCATAGTTTACGGACGTGGAGTGCTCCATTTGTCTGTGCTGATTGAGACTATGCGTCGTGAAGGATTCGAGTTGCAGGTCGGTCAGCCGAAAGTTCTCGACAAGACCATCAACGGCCAGAGATGCGAACCGATTGAGAATCTTACCATCGATGTCCCGGAGGAGTTCGTGGGCAAGGCAATTGAAATCTCCACCCGTAGAAAAGCTGCCCTGATTCATATGGAGAACAGGGGAGAGCGCACACATCTCGAGTTCGACATTCCTGCAAGAGGCCTGATGGGGCTTCGCAGCAACCTGCTTACGGCCACTCAGGGCGAGGCGGTTGTCGCACACCGTTTCAAGGATTACGAGCCATATAAGGGTGACATCGAGCGCAGGACCAACGGTTCTTTAGTGTCTCTCGAAACAGGTCTGTCAGTCGCATATTCAATGGACAAGCTTCAGGACAGGGGCCGGTTCTTCATTGATCCTGGAGTGGAGATATATGCGGGTCAGGTGGTCGGAGAGCACACGAGAGAACGTGATCTGAACATAAACATCTGCAAGACCAAGAAACTCACCAATATGCGTGCTTCCGGAAGCGATGACAAGGTGATGCTTCCTCCTCCGATCGTATTCTCTCTCGAAGAGGCTTTGGAATACATCCAGGAGGATGAACTTGTGGAAGTTACTCCTAAATCCATGAGGCTCAGGAAAATCATTCTCGACCCGATTGAGCGCAAACGTCGTGGCGGTGTTGCCGATGATGAGTAGATGTTGTTTGAAATTTTCTAACATCAACAGCGCAGTATTTGGCAGAAAAATTCAGGAGGCGTCTAAATATTGCTCTTTAGAATTGTTTTTGGAAAAAATAATTCCTACCTTTGTCGGCTCAAATCTATTTTAGTGTCTATGGAAAACTTTTTACAGATAGATCTGAATGGATTGTCTTCGGTAGAATGTAAGTCTTCCGGAGAACTTGGCAGAGAGTTCTTTGAGAGTTTTGGGAATGTGGAAATCCTTGATGCAGAGGTGATTGTGGATGTCCTTGCGAGAAAGTCGCAGTCCGGGGCATTGATTGATATCCTGTTCAAAGGCAGTCTGACAGTTCCGTGCGACAGGTGTCTTGAAGACCTCTCCGTTCCGGTGGAAGGGGAGGTTCGTTTAGAGGCCCGCCGTGAAGGTCTGGCGGAAACCGCTGCTGAGGATGGAAGGGAAGTCATTCTTCTTCATGACGATGAATTGACGGTCGATTTGTCACAGGCGGTTTATGATTATCTGTGTCTGAGTCTGCCGATCCAGCGTTGCCATGACGAGGGAGGATGTAATCCGGCTGTCATGAAGTATCTCGACGGTGCAGGCTCTTCCGAAAGCACTCCCGAAAACGGGGCTTTTGCCGCTTTGGCAAGTTTGTTTGATAATAAATAATTAAAAAATAATAATATGGCACATCCGAAACGAAAAGTCTCCAAACAGAGACGTGACAAAAGAAGAACTCACGATGTGGCTGTGGTCCCTACTCTCGCAACCTGTTCAAACTGCGGTGCGACTATAATGTTCCACAGGGTATGTCCTGAGTGCGGCTACTATCGCGGCCGTCAGATTATCGAGAAGAAAGCCGAGTAATTCCGCTCCTTCCCGGATGGTCCCGTAGTTCAACGGATAGAATGGAAGTTTCCTAAACTTTAGATAGCAGTTCGATTCTGCTCGGGACTACAAATTAGGCACAGCTTTTCAGCTGTGCCTAATTTGTAGTCCCTGATGTGGCTATTATTCCGGCTGCAGCCGGACGACCGGGGCGGGTATTTTGCTCGCAAAATACGGAAAGCCGGAAAGGTCGCGGGGGTCATTCGGGGGTGGAACCCCCGCAACAAAAAGGACCTGATTCCCCAAACCCCTTGAGTCGCTACGCTCCGACCGATGGAACTAAAAAGCTGTGCCTAATTTGTAGTCCCTGATGGGGCCCGTCTTTGATTTGGGGTCGCATTTCTGCATTGTGCGCTGGAAAGGTGGCTGGGAGAGGTTGTTTGTGGTGAATCGCCGCTTCGTGTGGTGTAATTTCTGAAAACGCCGGCCGGATTGCATAGGGGTCAGCGTTTTTTTTGCTAATTTTGCCGACTCGTTATGTAAAAATTAAGTCTATGAAGAAAATCATATCTACAGACAAGGCTCCGGCAGCGGTAGGTCCTTATTCCCAGGCGGTGTTGTCGGCAGGCCTGCTGTTCGTATCCGGTCAGATTCCGGTGAATCCGGCGGACGGAAAAGTGGCTCAGACCATAGAGGAACAAGCCCGTCAGGCATTGAAGAATGTGGGCGCCATACTTGCGGAGGCTGGACTCGGCTACGAAGATGTAGTCAAGACAACTGTGCTGCTTGCCGACATTGCAGATTTCAAGGCTGTGAACGCAATTTATGCCGAGTATTTCTCCGAAAACCAGCCGGCACGTGCCTGTTTCCAGGTGGCAGCCTTGCCGTTGGGCGTAAAGCTTGAGATTGAAGTAATCGCAGATGCCCAGAAAATCTGCTGATTATGGATAAAAGAAAACTTGTCATAAGCCTTTCGATACTCGCTGTGATGCTGCTCGGCATCGCAGTGCTTATGTATGTACTGTTCGGTGGCGAAGGAAATGCAAAGGGACATCGTGCAGGAAAACAGGATGTCGTGATTTCAGCCATGCCGTCCAATGCTGTCATGGTGGCGCGTTTCGGTAGCCTTTCCACTGCTTCAGAATATGTTTTCAGCAAGAAAAATGAGGTTCCTGCCGGGAAAAAGAAGTCAGTGTCATTCGAAAAATCGCTTGCCGACTCAGTCCTCGCCGGGGCTTTTCCTCTGCTTTCCAAAAGAAGTTTAGGAATATCCTTCCATTACGCCAAGACTCTTGTACCTCTGTATATATTGGATGCAGGCAATGCCGGGAATGAAGAAGTCGATGCCGAAGTTGCCAGACTGTGCGATATGGCAGTGCGTGCCGGATATGTCCATAAAGATTGCGACTGCTCCAAAATACTGTCAGTCAACGAAGTGCTGAAAAAACGCAGGCTTGTGCTCGTGTCCCCGTCTGTCAATCTTGTCAATTCCTCCCTGCGTCATCTGAATGACGATGTATCCGTCTATGATGCAGAAGGTTTTGACTATGCCATAAGCCTTGCGGACGGTGAAAACAGGCTGCTGATAAATATGCTTGACTTCGAGAATACGGCCCGTTCCGTAATCGGTGTCAATTACCGGAAATATGTGAGTGCACTGTGTGGATTCTCGGACTGGGTGTCATTCAACATGGATTTCTCGGCTGACGCCGCTTCCCTTTCAGGATCTTCCGTATCTTCGGTGAACACTGATATGGTGAGGATATTTTCCTCATTGTCAGCGTCTTCCACGTCGGTGTGCGAAATTCTGCCAGCTTCCACCATCTGGGCGGTTTCTTTCCCTTTGGATTCGCAGGAGGATTTCATGAAAGCCTGCGACAGGTATCTGGATGGCAGAATGGATTTGCAGAAAGCCGTAGAAAAGAGGAAGGCATTGGAAAAGTCAACAGGCAGGACGCCGGCTGAGTGGCTGAAATCGCTCAGAGCCGATGAAGTTGCCGTGGCATATTTCAACTCCGGGGACAAAGTGCTGTCAGTCAATTTGGTGCGTACAGGCAGGAAACAGCCTTTCGATTCCCTGTCCACTTTTGCCAATGAGGGATGCCTGTCCTCTCTTTGCGGTGACCTGTTCAAACGGGACAATGAAAAATATACAGTCTACCGCAACGGATGGCTTGTCAGCGGTGACAGGGAGGCCGTTTCCGAATTCGCTTCAGGCAGAGCCCTGTCATATACCGTCGC
>CABQAB010000186.1 GCA_902461985.1 uncultured Bacteroidales bacterium
AAAGCATCCTGTGCGGGTCCCCGTTTGAGCTTGCTCAAATAAGGGTCCTCCGCATCCGAAAGCATCCTGTGCGCCTCCGCATCCGAAAGCATCCTGTGCGGGAAGCAGACTTTTTAATCAGCCTCACCGTTATTTCCTCTTCAAAGCCGGAATATCCTCCAGTTCCGTAAGTTCTGCAGTTCCAGTCTTGTCATCCACAAGCAGAGCAGGTTTGTCCCCTTTGCAGAAATTTCCGGCGTACTTGGCTTCCGTGTTGATGAAGCCGATTTTGCGGCTGCGCTGTTCCGACTGCGCGGGAGTGTTCTCCGGGGACGGGATGTACTCGAAATCAGGATTGACGACAATCAGGTTGCCGTTGTCGTCGGCGAGACCGTCCCAGTCCATCTTGAATCCGGTAGCGATGGCAGTGATGTTGATTCTGTCACCGAAATCCTCGGAATAGTCCCAGACAATTCCCTTTTTGAAGCGGTTCGCCTTGCCGATGTATTCGGTAATGAGGGCGTCGATGTCGTCGAGTTCCTTCATCTTCACGCCGTGCTCATTGTAGCCTATTGTGATATTGAGTAGTACGTCCTTGGCTGTCTTGAGGTCGTGGTCGTTCAGGAGCGGAGATTCGAAAGCCCCGCTTACGGCATCCTTCAGCCTGTTCTCTCCGGTGCCTGTGCCGCATCCCATCAGAGCCATTCCGCTGCCGGTCATCATGGCCTTCACGTCCTTGAAGTCCACATTGATATGTCCCTTCTTGTTGATAATCTCCACAATGCCTTTCACTGCGGTGCAGAGCACCTCGTCAGCCATGGGGAAAGCATCCTGTGCGAGCATGTCCGCATAATTCTCATAAAGTTTCTCATTGTCGATAATCAGCAGGCTGTCCACGTTCTTCTCCATTTCCATAATGCCGTCAAGAGCCTTGGTCATGGACTCGTTGCCCTCGTTGCGGAACGGAATGGTCACTACACCTACTGTCAGTATGCCTTTCTTCTTTGACATGGCGGCGATTACCGGAGCCGCGCCCGTGCCGGTGCCGCCGCCCATGCCGGCAGTGATGAACAGCATGTCTGTCGGAGTGGAAAAGACTGTCCTCTCGATTTCCGCCTCGGATTCGATGGCGGCGTTCCTGCCTGCAACCGGGTCGCAACCTGCTCCCAATCCCTCTCCAAGCTGTATTTTGAGTGGAACGGAACAATGTCCCAATGCCTGGGAGTCCGTGTTGCACACAATGAAGGTACATCCGCTGACATTCTGCCGGTACATATAGTCCACTGCATTGCAACCGCCTCCGCCTACTCCGATGACCTTGATTTTGGAAGTGATGATTTCCCAGTCTGTTGGCACTACTATTTCAGTTTCTCTTTCCATATCTTTTCACTTATAAAGGAATTCTTAAAAATTTCAAAACAGCTTCTCAGTTGTTCTCGTTAAGCAGATTCAGTATGTTGTCGCAGCTGTCGCTGACCTTTTTCCTGAACCGGTTTCCCCAGCTGAAGACGACATTCGGCTTTCTTTCCTCTTTTTTCTTCTTCTGTTCCTCTTCCTCTTTTCTCCTGATTATCTCCTCCTCGGTCATAAGTCCAGGAAGGACTCCGGCCTGATGCTCCAGTTCAGTTGGAACAGGTTCATGAGACTCTTCAGCTGCTTCCTCCGCTGGCTTGTAATCCTCGGCAAGGCAGGCGCAGTTGATGACACTGTCTGTCACGGCAGCCCGTATCAGCCCTACTGCAGCCGTCGCGGAAGTGGCGGTCGAACCTGTGCAGGCATTGAAAATCCCGTTCATGCGGGGCCGTCCGAGTCTTACGCTATAGCCTGAAATCTCTGTAATGAAATTGGCGAGATTGGTCATCATGGCTCCTCCTCCCGTAATCACGACGCCGCTCTGGAGCTTGTCGGCGAATCCGCTGCGGCCTATTTCATACAGCATTGCCCGGATGATTTCCTCTTCCCGTGCGGTGATGATTTCAGAAAGGTATTTCACTGAGAGCCGTTTGTCCCTGTCTCCGTTGTCGCTCTTGATGAGCAGCTGTTTCTCGCTCATGTTCTGGAGCTTTTCAGGCATACATGCACCGTAGGCGAGTTTGAGGTTCTCCGACATCCCTAAGCTTATATTGCTCTCGGTCTGTATGTCCTTTGTCACGTTGCCGCCTCCGAACGGAATTGAAGCATAGTGTCGGAGGACATTCTTGTAGTATATCGATACGGAGGTGCATCCGGCCCCGAAATCAATCAGTGCCACACCGTTTTCAGCTTCAGTGGAATAGAGGACTGACGGTCCGGTGATCTGCGGCAGGAAATATTTCTTTATCGGGACTATGCCGCTCAGGTGCATGACCCTGTCTATTCTTGTAAGCGGTGATTTCTGGCCTATGAAAATCTTGAAATGGCCCTCTAAGCGTCTGCCGTACATTCCCACGATGTCCTCTTCCGTCAGCTGGAATTCTTCATCGGTAGAGAAAGACTGGGCGACAGCACCGTAGACAGTCTCCGTGTTCTGCTCGCTGTCTTCGAGAGGATAGCTGTCCTGGGCAAAATCCTTCAGGTCGTTGATCTCGGAAACGGTGATGTATGAGTCCGTGTCCCTGTCGTCGATGTGCGCCTCATTTTCCTCGGTGCGGATGAAAAACCTCGGCATGCCCACGACTGCTCCGACAATCTTGATTTTAAGAATGTCTTCCGCATCCTTGATTGCGAGGTTCAGCTGCTGTGAGACTTTCCTTTCGGTGAGTATGCGGCTGCCCTTCATTCCGTTTGCCGGTGTCTCCTTGTAATAGACTACCCTTGTGCCGGTTTCGTCAGTCATGGCCACGGCAAGTGCTATCTTGTGCGTGCCGAAATCAATTGCGACTATATATTTCTCATCCATATCAATAGGTTTTTATCTGGTAATCTTCAAAGAACTATTTGCTGCATATTATCTGGTCTCTGTATCTCAGGTCCACAACCGTGTATTTTCTGTCCCGTGGCAGTATCATGCGGTAGTATTTTTCCATCTTGCCGAATTTCTCCGGAAACTTCTCAGGCTGTCCGAAGCGGAAACGCTCGTCTCCTGAAACCGGAACGAGGGTGATTTCTCCGCCCCTTTCCACATGAATCTGGGTTATCCTGTCAATCCATCCGCTTTTTTCCATATACTCCACTAAGTTTATGATGTTTTCCAGCCACTTTTTCCCCGCCTCGTCTTCTATCTTGCCTTTGTATCCTCTTTCCGGCTTTATGGGGAAGTCTCCGTCAACTACAGGGACCATGGAAGTGTAACTGCGCTGGAGCGGGAAGATGTAGCCGTCCGAATCTGCGTACCATCCGTTTGAAGCGGTCTGGAAGCGTACGGCGGGAGTCCTCTGGCTTATGTCGAGGTTCAACATTCCGTCCGGGGTTATGTAGGCTTCACATCTGAGGACTGCACTTTTGCTTGTTACAAGTTTCTCTATTTCAGTAAGGTCCAGACTGCCTGCAAGTTTTTCGCCGACCTGTCCGAAGTCCGATTTTATGATGCGTTCCACGTCCTCCTTGGAGACGAAACGGTTCTCCACGCTGTCCTTTATGGTGACATTCAGGCCTTTACATTCGAGACTGCTGTGGTGCTGCCTGCCGAGCACATAGAATGTGACGGCAGCTGACAGCGCGAGCGTTGCCATAATCCCAAGCAGAATCCTGTAAATCGTCTTTTTCATCCGGACTACTTCCTTTTGTTCAGCATTTCAGTTATCAGCGGTATGAATCTGTCTATGTTCCCGGCTCCGAAAGTAATCAGAGTGTCCAGCGGCTCGTCTTTGAGGTAGTCCATAAGTTCCTCCTTTTTTAGCAGAACCTTCTCAGGTGCGGTCACCTTGTCGAAGATTATTTCTGAAGTCACCCCCGGAATCGGTTCTTCGCGGGCAGGGTATATGTCCAGGAGAATCAGTTTGTCCACATGGCTGAGTGCCTCGGCGAACTCCGCCGCGAAATCGCGTGTGCGGGTGTAGAGGTGTGGCTGGAAAACTACTGTGAGTCTCCTTCCGGGGAATATGTCCCTCATGGAACTTATGGCTGTGGCGATTTCATTCGGATGATGGGCGTAGTCGTCGATATAGGAAAGTCCAGGACGGCTTACGTGAAGGTCGAATCTTCTCTTGACGCCTTTGAACGTCGACAAGGCAGGACGGATTTTTTCGGGCTCGATTCCGTAGGTCAGGGCTATGGCCGAAGCCGCAACAGCGTTTTCTACGTTCACCCAGCCCGGAACTCCTACCTTGCAGTCCGTGATGCAGCCGCCCGGATAGTTGAGTGTGAAAGAGAAGAGTCCACATTCGTCCTTGGTGATGTCAGAAGCATAGAAGTCAGCTTCAGGGTTGTCGTAGGAATAATGCAGCAGACGTGCGCCGGTGTCTTCCGGCCTGAGGTCCAGTCCGGAAGACAC
>CABQAB010000187.1 GCA_902461985.1 uncultured Bacteroidales bacterium
AGCTATATCCAAAGCCTGTGCGCCATGGATGCCGGAATAATCTCGCAGAACATATCGCTCTTCTGCGCATCTGCCGGACTCGCGACTGTGGCAAGAGCAAAGATGGACGGGCCGGCCCTGCGCGAAATTCTCGGCCTGTCACCTCACCAGCATCCTCTCCTGAACCACCCGGTCGGCTATGTCAGAATCTGACATCGGAAAGAAGGATTGGGATCAGAGAACCGTCATTTAGAATAATCTATAAACGGGACCACGGCTGCTTTATGCCGTATCAAATGCTTGAAGATTTCAGTCAATCCAAGCTCATCATAATATGATTCGGGGTAGTCTCTCTCTGGAACAGGAAAGTCATCGACATACAATCCCTTGGTTTTCCAATCGTCGATTACAGACTTTCCATAACAAGAGTCAGTGATATAACCAGTTATTATTTCCGGTGTCAGCTCCACATCTTGCATTGTGCACAAGATTTTCAGACCTTGGCAAATCTGAATGGAGCGTTTGAGAATCTCATCGAGTTCACGCTCCTTTGATTCCGCAGGATAGTCTCCATCGCAAAAATGCTTGTCCGCAAGCCGTACGAAATCATTGTAATTACGTATAAGCAAACTTAGATGATGTATCGTTTCATAGTTGCGCTCTGTTACAGCAAAGCGTGCAAGGTCCATATCCGAATCCAATGTAGCGAAGCGGCTAAATACTCCTTCAACAGGGTGAAATGTATTCGGCTGCCCTTGCATTCTGGACCGGACGACTTCGACAATGGCATTGTTCACCATGAAATGGCGAAGAAGGTCAAGGACAATTTTCCGCTGCCAGCTCTTATTGGTCTTTCGCTGATAATATACATGGTAGATGGATACAACACCGCATATAGTAGCTATGGAAGCGACAAATGCAGCCATAGTGAACATCAGACTCCAGCCGGACAAAGAATCGGTGTTGCCTTGTATACCTTCAATGCAATGCCCGATACAATTGAGTTTTTCATCAATGGAATACAGAGAGTCAATTTGTGAAATTAGTTCTGACATGTCGAAATTATATATTATTACTGATTCATTATTTTTCTGACTGTGCTGCCAATTGTTTTCCCAAGTTTCCACCAGGATGGAATACAGCGAAATCTTCCCGTTTGAAATCTCGAAGATGCACAAGTGCACACGCCAAGGCATCCCCCATTGCCATTGCCGCAGTTGTTGAGGATGTCGGTGCTAAATTCAATGTGTCTGCCTCATGGTCAACTTTAATATTCAAGAGACATGTAGCTATTTTTCCCAACGACGAACATGGGTTTCCAGATATGCCGATGACAGGAATTCTACGTTCTAATAACAAAGGGATAAAACGAAGCAGTTCGTCTGTATCTCCGCTGTACGATATAGCCATAACAACATCCCCTTGCGCTATCATCCCAAGGTCTCCGTGATAAGCATCAAGCGGGTTGACGAAAAACGATGGAGTCCCCAATGATGCCATGGTTGCTGCTATCTTCCGGCCCACATGCCCACTTTTTCCAACACCAGTAACTACAAGTTTTCCCGTACAATTGAAAATGAGATCAATGGCTTTCGTGAAATTATCATCAGCATCATCCTCAAGCATGGGAATTAAATCGAGGATTGCATTAGCCTCATCACGAAAACATTTTATGGCATAGTATTTAGCGTCTTTCACAATTATTGTTCTTTAAATAGTCTACATTAGGTAGTTCTCGTTAGTATTATTATCCATTCGTTTTGGGTTTTGCCTAAAAACAGCCACCTTATACTTTGGTCTATATATGGCAATTATAAATATTGTCCGCTCAAATATACGAATAATTATCATAACAGGAACCCGATGACAGGGCCAAGGAAGATTGCGATATAAATCAATGTTATCCACGGCTGATAGTCAATGTAGAATTCCTTGAAGGACAGACTCCACGGATGCTTTATCAGCACCCAGCCAATGAGGTCGGCCACGATGCAGATTCCGGCCCATACCGCTCCAGTAAGCAAAGCCTCTGTCAGGGACGGGGCATCAAGGCCGTTCATATAGAGAAAGCCGAAAAGGGAAAACATGACGATATTGTAGAGAGGATGCCACGGTTTCGTCTTCTCGTACCCCTCCCCCATCGAGTTTTCGTCCATGTGCCCCATCCCGAGCACCTTGATATTGAAGACGGTGTGAAGCACACCTATCATGGTCACGACAACATATGCCGTCCAGAACCATAGCATTGACATTCCGAAATTCTGCATAACATCAATATTTTAAGTTTCATTTTGTTTACATCCAATCACTTTCACCTTTGTCAAAATCTGTTTGTCCCTGCCCTCGTTTTAACTTCGATTCCTCTTTCGCACCCTGGATAATCCGAATTTAATCGGCTTCAATTCACTTGACAAGCATGACGATGCTTCCGGCCGTTATGAGCAGCGCGCCGAGTATCACCTTCGGACTGACTGGCTCCTTCAGGAACAGGCATGCAAGGAAGATTGTGATGACCACACTGAGTTTATCTATCGGAGCGACCCTCGACACGTCACCCGTCTGCATCGCCTTGAAATAAAAGAGCCATGAAAGCCCTGTGGCAAGACCAGAGAGTATGAGGAACAACCATGTGTGTCCGCTTATCTCCTTTATACCCTGGACCTGCCGTCCGAACAGAACGATGCCCCATGTCAGCAGCAGTATGACAGTAGTGCGGATAGCCGTGGCAAGGTCAGGATTTACGTCCCTGACTCCGACCTTTGCGAAAATCGCCGTCAGCGCAGCGAACAATGCCGAAAGAAGTGCGTAGATTTTCCACATAATCTGGCTCCGTTTTATAAGACGCGCAAAATTATAAAAAAATCAGGTAATCCAATAAAAACGAGTATTTTTGTTCTGTAATGCAAAAACAAGCGACTGACATGGGACAAGAGGCAATAATTTTCATTGAAAGTGAGAATCTGCGAGCGCACCTGAATGTCAGAGAGTAAGGAAGCGGATTGCCTGCCAGGTGTATGGTTTCTGTTAATGATACCGATAAATCGGATTTCGCCGCTGTGGACTCAAAAGGAAATTTATATGAGGACGATGTGGAAGCAGAACCTTATCTGTTCAAGCCGACCGGAAAGACGGCATGTTATGTCCCTTTCTGCCAACCGAAGTCCCAAAGTGCTGGAGAGGTGTGTATTTTTCATGTTACAGAAGAAAAGGCTGGACTGACTGAACGTATTTCCAATAAGGTGTGTAGAATTGCTGACAGTCTCCGTTCGTGTACCTCCGGGTACCTGCCGGCAACTATCATGCTCATAGGTTTTATGTATAGTGCCTCATTGGCCCTTCGCACAGAGAATAATCTGAGCCGGTATTACATTTGGACATTTGTCGCAGTCATGATCATCATCTGCCTGTTTAAAGAAAATTACACGGACAAAGCAGTTGCTGTATTCTGCGCCTTGCATATGCTGATTTATATTCCAAATTACTGTTTTTCAAGACAGGCAGAACCGAGCAGAGCTGTAATAGAGAAGATTAATCGAAAGGTTCTTAAAAATCCAGCAATATCGGGACTTGGTGTTCTTCGGCAAAGCGGACTGCCTGATATAACATCGAGTAGGCGCATTGTGCCAGTTCTTCCGTACGGTACTTCTCCTTTTGTATCTTATTTGGCCGGCGGATGAAACCAAGAATGAGTTTCGGTTCCTTTTGTTTTACACGTACATAATATTTGTCATTCCGCCAGGAAAGGATGGTAGCTTCATCGGCTTTCCAAATCTGCAGGTTCAATTCTTCCAATTCCTGTTTCAGGAGTGATACTGTGGAGATTGATCCTTCATTGCCAGTCGGGAATGCCGTCACGAAAACCGCATTGTCAGGAATAGGAAGCCAAAGGGTCACATCTGAAAGTAATGAATTGGCTATTTTCTTTGACATCGCTTTTTTGACAACCGGCTCTTCAAAGGCACTCCATCCGCTTTCTACATATTCGGGCAATGGGCGATTCAGGAAGATGCAAGCCTGTAGCGTTACCAATGCACCTAAGGCTTCCCAATCCGGTTTGTCCGTATAATAGTCACATTCTTCTGTCTCGTCCCATAATGGCGCGAGAAGTGGCGGGTCGATATTTGCCGCAAGATTGTCCATCCATCCGGTAACGGCGTCTCGGATCTGGTCTATTTCCGCTTTGTCTTCTACCGGTTTTATTTCATTCCCGCAGCCGTCTGTCACTACGCATTTCTGTCCGATTTCCTCTGACTGCTGCTGTACGATGGTTTTCCAGTTACGGCTGTAGTAGCGAGTAAGTTTTCCTGAATATATGTCCAAACCCATATCGTGTAAGTATTAAAGTTGTTTATTATTGGTGTCCGCTAAAACTTTCTGACAACATAAAAAATTAGGCTGGAACCCCG
>CABQAB010000188.1 GCA_902461985.1 uncultured Bacteroidales bacterium
GCAGCGAATTGAGAGATCTTACAGCGAAGCCGCGGCGGACGAGCCTGCGAGGAAGCCGGTGGAAAATGCTGTCTGGAGGTTGTAGCCGCCGGTGTCGGCGTCGAGGTCAAGGACTTCTCCACAGAAATACAGTCCAGGAACGAGCGAGGACTCCATGGTTTTCTTTTTCACTTCGTTCAGGCTTACACCTCCGGCCGTGACCACACAGCGTTCGAAGCCCACGAATCCTTCAATGTCTAAAGTCCAGTCTTTCAGGTATCTGCATATGTTGCGCAGGTCGATGTCCGGAATGGAGGCTATGAAAGGCTTTACGAGTTCCGACGGCAGAAGCCTGTTCAGAAGCACTTGAAAGCGTTCTTTATGCGGTCGCAGAACTCTTTTGCCTTTGATGACGGTCCAGCTGCGGGAATCTGCTGAAATCTCCTTCCACATTGATTCCACTCTCGAGCCGAGCTGGTCGGACTCGACTGCCGGTTTGAGGTCAATATGCAGGCGCACCTTGCCTCCGTTGACCATAGTTTTCACGGCTGTCCTGCTGACTTTGAATCCTATAGGCCCTTCAAGGCCTCCGTCAGTGAAGTCGAGGTCTCCGAATTCGCTCAAGGCTACGTTGCCCTCCGCTTCTAAACTCAGCCGCACATTCTTCAACTGTATGCCCTGGAGCGTTTTGCCCCATTCGCTGAGGGGAGTGGAACGGGCGATATGTCCCTTTAATCCGCTGCTCCCCAAAGCCGGTCCAGAAGTTAGCCCAGAAGCCAGCCCGCTGCCGCCCGTCCGTGCGGTTTCCGGTTCCGTCCTGGAGGATTCCCTGTTTTTGTATCCCTTTGGTACTAAGGCTGTCAGCGACGGAAATCTCGGAGCGAGCCTGTGTCCTGATTCCGAAGCCCATCCGTAGCCGTCTCCTGTGGAGCCGGAGCCTGGGTAGGAGAGTCCTCCGGTCGAGATTATGAGTCTGCGGCAAAGCAGTTCCTGTCCGTTGGCAAGGCTGATTCTGAATCTGTATGTCCAGCCATCCTGTCCCATCCAGCCATCCTGTCCCATCCAGCCGTCCTGTCCTGTGCGACTGTCCAGTCCCGTGCGGCTGTCCAGTTTCATGCTGCCGGCTTGTTCCATATTTAGAGTCCCGTCATTCCTGTCTGCAGTTCCTTGGCTTACAGGCCTGATTCCAATGACTTCAGCCCCGCATACAAGCCGGGCACCTTCCTGCTTCAGCCTCCGTTCTAATGCATCGACCACATCCGCAGCACGGTGCGATTCCGGAAAAGCCCTGTTCCCCCTCTCGACTACGCACGGACATCCGCTCTCCTCCAAAAGCGACATCATTCTCTGCGGCGGGAAAGAGAAGAACGCAGGTTTGAGAAAATCGGCTTTGGGATGTATGTGGGCGGCGAAATCTTGCCATTCGGAAATGTTGGAGAAATTGCTCCTTCCTTTCCCGCTTATCATGATTTTCCGGCCGGGTCTCGGCATCTTTTCGAGAACCAGCACTGATGTTACCGGCGCAGTTTCACCGGAGTTGTCCATGGTGCCCGAGTCTGCAGTTCCAGCCTTCTTCACAGTCTCTTCCAACGCCTTCTTTCTGCCCGCGCACCCGTCCGCTGCTGCTATGCCTGCCATCATCCCGGCTGCACCTCCACCGATAATCACTATGTCTGCTATTGATTCCATTGACAATTTATATGAATGATATTTTTCAAATTCATGAACTGTTTTAATCTCAATGATAAAAATTTAAACAGCTTCTTGGTGGTAATTTCACAAATATTGCTAACTTTGCAGTCCCTTTCGGGGCGGTGGACGGTGCGATGAGTGCCTGAAGAAGCTGCGATTGAGGAGCAGGCCAGTTTAGCTTAGTTGGTAGAGCATCGCATTCGTAACGCGAAGGTCGTGGGTTCGACTCCCATAGCTGGCTCATCATCGGGGCTGTATCAGAATGAAGATTCTGTGCAGCCCCTTTCTTTTGCGCAAGAATTAAGACTTGCAGCCTGCCGGGTTTGTGAGAATTGTGAACCACCGCTGTGTTTTACAGTACAGTATCATGCGAAAGCCTTGCTGCGTCACTGTCCGGCAGACATTCTAAATGCCAGGCCGGAACCTTCGTCAGAATCTCCGAAACATATTCATACAGGGGCTCCACGGTCTCGTCAAGATAATTCAGCATGGGAGGGCATGAAGGAAGCAGTGCCCCTATCGACTCTACCACGTTCAGCCTTCTGATTTTGTTGTGCGGAGCCTGGCTCAGTCTTACGATTGCCTGCAGAGGATAGTTCTCGTTCTTGTAGCATGGAGTCTTGCCGCTCCACGGACCGCCGTAGACCATGACTGTCCCGTCATCCTCGATTCTTACGAAAGGGCTGTCGTCATTCAGCAGGAACGATTCAGGATATCTTTCCCTGAGCAGTCTCGTGTGGGTGCTTTTGCCGGTGCCGGACTCTCCGAGGAAAATCACCGTCCTGCCGTCGAAAACATTGGCGGAAGTATGTATGGCGAAGCATTTTGCGTTGAGGAGAAGATAGTTGAAGGCAACCCAGAGGGCATAGCGGTAGATGGTGGCAGTAGCACGCACTACAGACATCCTCACTGTGTCAGAGCCGATTTCCCAGATTTCCCAGAGGGATTTCCTGCTGTGCTCTTCATAGGTGTAGAATATAATTCTGTTCCCTGCTTTGTAGAAATTGCAGCTGACGTCCTCGAAAGCCACGTCGAAAAACGGTTTTAGACTCCTGGTCTGCTCCTGGAGGATGGCAGCCTCATCGTCAGAAATGTTCTCGAGTACATGAAAATCTGCAGTCCCGCCGTCCTCCGTGATGAATGGGCGGAAAAACGGCATGGCCTTCACGAATTCTCCAAGATCCCGCCCTTCTAAGCGGAAAACGAAGCCGGCGACTTTAACGGTAGAAACCATGAGCAACTATTCTGTCAGTCCACATTCCTCTAATCTTGCGCACCATGCCTCGGCATCCTTTTGCGCCATCTCCTCCGCCACTTCGTATTCGTCCAGAAGTGCGGCAGCGACGTCGTCCGCCGTGAAATCCACATTCTGGAACTTGTTCCATAGAAAAAGCGAAGTTTCGTTGAGCGATATGATTTTAGTCATGTCCGCGCCGTAGCGGCCCTGCCGGATGATTACGTTCTCGCCAGCCATGCTGTGGACCTTGTATTTTTCTGAGATTCTCATAATTCTGGAGTTTCTAACAAACGGACACGAAAGTAGTCATTATTGCGGAATTTTTCAATTATTCTATGCCAAAATTGCCCTCTGAGTTGACGGATTAGGGGATTTTTTGTTAAAAAAGCTGAAAAACTCTTGTTTGTTAGTGATTTTCTCCGTAGATTGCGATGTTTTTATTTAAGGAACACTAACACTTTATATTATAAAACAATGAAAGAGCTTGTAGCAAAAATCAATGCTGAAATCGCTGAATTTCAGAAGAACGCAGAGGCACAGGTAGAAAAAGGAAACAAAGCTGCCGGTGCACGCGCACGCAAAAATGCGTTGGACCTTATGAAAGACTTGAAAGAATTCCGTAAGTTGTCTGTTGAGGCTTCAAAATAACGCTCCTCACCGCATTAACTATAAAAAAGGTCTTGGTCAATTTGCATCGGGACCTTTTTTATGTTTGTGGAGCATCTTTTATGTTTGTGGAACAATGATTATCAGGAACAGATATGATTTCAATATACACTCTGACTTCAGGGCTGCATGACGAGAAACTGGTGGACAAGGTTTCATCAGACTTTCTCGGGAGTCTCGGAATAGAATATTCTTTGCGTGGACAGGATTTCAGTTCATACGGCGAGGACGAACTCTCGTTGATTTATGTCAGGACGGGAGGCACTGAAAATGTATTCAAGTCGGTTTACGGAAAAGTCACCGGGCAGAACCAGCCGGTGCTTCTGCTCACTTCGGGGAAAAGCAATTCCTTAGCGGCTTCGATGGAGATATTGTCATATCTGCGTGCCCACGGTGTAGCCGGGGAAATCCTCCATGGCGGACCTGAATATATCAAGGCCCGTATTGAAAGGCTTCTGAGAATAGTGAGGGCACGCCGGGCTTTGGACGGTTCCCGTCTCGGTGTCATAGGCAGGCCTTCCGACTGGCTTATAGCAAGTGCCTGTGACTATGAGGAGGTAAAGAGAAAATCAGGAATCTCTATTGTGGATATCCCGATGGAGGAACTGCTTGATGAAATCAAGGCTGTTTCAGATTCCGCTTGCCTCCGGCAGTATTCCGTCCGTAGCGGGCATGATTCTGCAGACGGCGGCAGGCATGAGTACACTGCAGGTCTTTCTGATATGTGCCGTATGGCTGAAACGGCTACGGCGGACACTGGAG
>CABQAB010000189.1 GCA_902461985.1 uncultured Bacteroidales bacterium
GATTTTCGTGGACCCGTCACCTGCAATGGTGGAAGGGGCGGCGCTCTGCGGTTGCGACAGGGTGGAACTTTATACTGCCGGATATGCCGAAACGTGGCATCAGGACCCGGCAAAAGCCATAAAGGAATACTACGAGGCCGCCGTAAAGGCAAAAGAATGCGGGCTTGGACTGAATGCCGGGCACGATCTGGATTCCGAGAACCTGGGCTGGTTCGTAGAAAACATCCCATGGACCGACGAGGTTTCGATAGGACATGCCATTGTCTGTGATGCGCTTTACTGGGGACTGGAACAGACCATCAAGACCTATCTCGGCTGTATCAGATAGACCTTTTCGATAAAAACTGTCATATCGAACGAAGCCCGAAGGGCGCAGTCGAGATATCTATTAAGTACCAATACTTCAAGAAGATCTCTCCACTCGCGTTGCTCGGTCGAGATGACAATGCTTTGACTTTTGAGTCAGCCACGGGAAAAGTGTCAATGAAATATTGATATTTTTCACTACCTTTGTGAGTTGTGCGTGAAACCATGTGCGAATTATAATACAAAACCTATAAAAACATGAAGAAAATCGACATTATAACCCTGATTATCAGCGTTATATCTCTTGCCGCAGCAATCTGTTTCGGCATCCTCTACCTTACAGACAAAAAAGCTCCTGCCGGAACTGAGGCCGGAAGCGAGGAAACGGCATCTGTATCCCACGCCGGAGAAATAGTCTATGTCCAGCTGGACAGGATTCTCCAGGAGTACGACATGGCGAATGACAAGCGTTCAGTCGTAGAGACAAAGGTGGCAAACATCCAGGCCGAGGTAAACCGCAGAGGCAAAAAACTCGAAAAAGACGTTGCCGATTATCAGGACAAGATGAATAAAGGTCTCATGACAAGGTCGGTCGCTGAAGTACAGGCTCAGAAACTGCAGAAGGCAGAGCAGGATTTCAATGTATATGCACAGCAGAAACAGCAGGAAATCCAGGAGGAGCAGATTGTGATGATGAACCAGCTCGCCGATGCCATCAAAACCTATCTCGACAAATACAACGAGACCATGGGATATTCCCTGATTCTCACCAACCAGGGTGGAGCACCGGTCATCACCGGAGACAGCACGCTTGACATTACCGACGAAGTGATTGCCGGCCTGAACGAGGAGTACATCGCCACCAAGAACCAGAAATAATCTTGAAAATCGCCATACTATCGTGCTTCTATCCCTACCGGGGAGGTATTTCTCAGTTCAACACCTGTCTTTTCAAGGAACTGGGAAAAGAGCATGATGTGAAGGCGTTCAATTTCACGAGACAATATCCGGAGTTTCTCTTCCCGGGCAAGACCCAGAAGGTCTCCGACGACGACAGCGCGGAATATGTCCCGAGCGAAGCCGTTCTGGATTCCGCAAATCCGTTTTCATACGTCCGGACCGCACAACGCATCAGCGAGTGGGGTCCGGACGTGCTGATTGTGCGCTACTGGATGTCCTATTTCGGGCCGTCGCTCGGATATGTCTGCAGGAAACTTAAGAAACAGTGCAAAGTCATAGGCATCTTAGACAATGTGGTGCCTCATGAAAAGAGATTTTTCGACACTCCGCTGACCAGATATTTTCTCAAAGGATGCGACGGCTTCGTCACCTTGTGCAGGGCTGTGGAAGAGGATCTTCTACGGCTCAAACCGGAAGCGGTCCGTACCGTAATCCCCCACCCTCTCTACTCTCATTTCGGGCAGAAACTCCCCCGTACGGAGGCAGAGGACAGGCTCGGACTCGAACACGGGAAACGCAACATTCTCTTCTTCGGACTCATACGTGATTACAAGGGCCTGGACATACTTCTCGAAGCATTCGCGGGACTGGACGATGACTACCGCCTGATTGTGGCGGGAGAGCCATACGGCAGTTTCGACAAATACTGCGAACTGATTTTGGGGATGCCGGATGCTGACAAAAGGATCTCACTGAATCTGGAATATATCCCCGATGACGAGGTGAGTTTGTATTTTTCGGCGGCGGACGTCACTGTTCTGCCTTACAGGACAGCCACCCAGAGCGGCATAAGCGCGATTTCATACCATTTTGACGTTCCCATGATAGTGACTGCTGCAGGAGGCCTTGAAGAGACCATCGGCGAAAGAGGCACGGGGATTGTGGTCAGGGAGTGCAGTCCGCAAGCCGTTTCGGAAGCCATAATACGGTATTTCGAACATCCGGAGATTGCTTCAGGCTGCAAGAAAGCCATTCTTGCCGAAAAGGAACGGCTTTCATGGAAGAATTTTGCAGCCGGACTCCTCACATTCATCGAATCTATCAAGAAAAACTGAGCATGAACATACGCAGAATCATATCCACAACAGTTTTGACGACTGCTCTCTGTCTTGCTGCCGCTCCAGCATTTCCGCAGGACTACAAAGCGGCCCCCGTTACCGTATCCAAGGAAAAGGTGAAGGTGAACGGCAGACTGTACTACTCCCATGTCGTGCTGGAAAAGCAGACGCTTTATTCCATCAGCAAAGCCTACGGGGTCAGCATTGAGGAGATTGAAGCTGCGAATCCGTCGCTCAAGACAGACGGACTCAGAAAGAACTCGATTATAATCATACCTTTAGGGAATGATGCCGGACGCAAAGAAGCCGGGCAGAAAGAGGACATAAAAGATAAAGGCAGGAAAGAAAAGGACGAGAGGAAAGACAGAGAGGACCGGAAGGCCTCTCTCAAGGAGGAGGGACGCAAGACACACACCGTCCGGTGGTTCGAGACAGTCGAAAGCATTGCCGCCCAATACGGAATAAGCCCCGAAGCATTGATTGCCGCGAACAGATTGGGTGACAGACAGCCTAAAGCGAGGGAAATCCTCGTGATTCCGTCTGCATCGGAAACTTTTGCAGAAAACACTTCTGCACAACCTTCTGCAGTCAATCCTGCAGGAGAAGCAAAAAGCGGGGAGCTCCGGAACGAGTGCGACAACGGCGTCAAAACAGGACAGGACAGTCCAGAAGAGGAAACCAGGATGATTTTCTTCCCCAAGGACAATGTGAAAATGGCCTTAGTCATGCCATTCAAATCCGCAGGCCGGAATCCAAGTTCGACAGCACTTGATTTTTACAGCGGAGTCCTGCTGGCAGCCCGCCAGCTTGGTTCCGAGGGAATCAACATAGACTTGAAAGTATATGACTACGCTGAAGGCGTCAAAGCCCGTGACCTGGACGGCTGCGATTTCATCGTAGGCCCTGTTGCAGCAGACCATCTTGCCGAAATCTGCAAGACAGCGGCTCCGGGGACTATGGTCATATCCCCTTTGGACCCTAAAGCCGCTGCAGTGGCGGATTCATTAGACAACCTGATTCAGGTGCCTGCCCCGCATCAGACTCAATACGAAGACTTGGTGAAGTGGATAGGCGAAGGGGAAGAAAACGACCGCATAATTCTCGTTTATGAGAAAGACGGCAAAAAAGAGCCGGACATGACTGAGTTGCGCAACATTTTAGCAACATCCGGACTCAAATATGAGTCAATAACTTACAGCATCCTTGAAGGCCGGGACATCATAGAGTCTTTCAAGCAGAAATCCACAGAAGACGGCACGAACAAATTCCTTATCGCCTCGGAAAGGGAGGGATTCGTGACCGATGTCATGAGAAACATAACGATTCTGGCTCACGACAACCGCAAAGTCAGCATCTACTGCCACTCGAAAGTCCGGAACTTCGACATCGAGTCCGGCTACATGCACGACAACAATCTGAACGTCAGCCTGTCATACTGGATTGACTACGACAACCCGCAGGTCATCCGCTTCGTCAAGGAATACCGTGCTCTCATGAATACAGAGCCGAGCCAGTTCAGTTTCCAGGGTTACGACATCACATGCTGGTTCGCACGTCTCTGCTCGGAATACGGAAGAAACTGGCAGGCAAAACTGCCTGAAGTAAAAGGCACCATGCTCCAGACCCGCTTCGACTTCACTCCGGGCTCACGCATCAACCATGGCGTCCGCCGTCTCACCTACCTCCCCGCTTTCAAAATCGAGGAAGTAACGCCTGAACAGCAATAATGCAAAGCACTGAAAATCAAGACAGGAACTTGCTCCCTGCGAATGACTGAGTTATAACGCGGCAGTGTAATTGTGGCATACAGTTTCAGGAAAGCAATTCCTTAGCGTTGGCGACGGCAGCTTCAGTCACGGTGGAGCCGCTGAGCATACGGGCGAGTTCCATGACACGCTCCTGCTCGCTGAGTTTGCGGATTGTAGAGACTGTAACGCCATCTTCGCGGAGGCTCTTGGAAACGAGGTAGTGCGCCGAGCCTTTGGCTG
>CABQAB010000190.1 GCA_902461985.1 uncultured Bacteroidales bacterium
CACAGAGCCGATCGGCAAGCTGCTGCGGCAGCTGGCAATCCCCACAGTCATCGCCCAGCTGGTAAATATGCTGTACAACATTGTAGACCGCATCTACATCGGCCATATCCCCGGCGACGGCGATCTGGCGCTGACCGGCGTAGGCGTCTGCCTGCCTTTGGAGTCTTTCTCAGATCCGTCACATAAATGGTATGCAAAATACAATGTCGGAGAGGCGGTTTTGTCCACAATATACTGTCCGGTAAACTCGGTGTTCATCACCGGAAGTTCATACCACGCATATTTCGCATTGTTAGGAAGAGGGTCGCCTCCTCCAGGAATATCAGGTTGATCTGGATCCGGCTTGTCCGGCTCGTCTGGGTCCGGTTTGTCAGGATTATCCGGATCTGGTTTGTCAGGATCAGGTTTGTCAGGATTGTCCGGATCGACCGGGCCGACCACTTCTCCGTTGTCCTTCACTGCCACTTTGACATAGAGAGTCAGTTCCTTCTGGCTGCCGGTATAGGTGGAAAAACGCGGTGCGCCGCTGTTCCACTGCAGCCGTCTGCTTTCCTCCGACAAGGAGAGCCACACGGAAGACTCCATGGATATCGTCCATAGATATTCCTTGTCAGAAGCCGTCGGAGCAGTTTCCGAACTCAACAATGTGTTCTTAGTAGTCTTGTCATGTCCTATATATCCTACATTGCTCACATTGATGGAATACCAGTCCCCTACTTTCGTGAATGTGGATTTGTACGGGTCGCCCTCTTCTGCCGGCACACCGTTTTCAGTAATTTTCTCCGCGAGGTTGAGTCCTGCGACAGGCTGGCCGTAGGCATCCTCATCCCAATCAGCAAATACCTTGATGTCAGAAGAAGACTTGTAGGTAATCAGATAATCGCCCTCCCAGTCAACCAACGGTTCGGTAACTTCCTGATAATAATAGCTGTACTGCGGTTCTTCCGGAACGTCCGGCTTGTCCCCCCCTCCGGGATTCTCTGTCCCGCCGGGATTTTTCACGTCACCCTTGTCCGGCTCAAGCCCTGACTCGCAGGCTGCCAAAGTGACGAGTACCACAAAAAAAGAGAATATGCGTTTCATTATATTTTAGTGTTTATTCCTAATCGGGGCGACAAAGTTAGTCATTATATTCGAATAAATGAGCATACGGCGGCATATTGAGCCAAAAAGACGGCATGTCGCAATTTTTGAACACTAAAAAAGGGGCCGTGCAACACATGAATTCTGCACAGCCCCGATAGAAATATGAGCTACAAATTATTTGCTGATGACGCGAGCCATTTCACAAACTTTGTTTGAATAACCCCACTCGTTGTCGTACCATGCGCAAACCTTTACGAAAGTACCGTCGAGCTGGATACCTGCCTTCTCATCGAAGATGGAAGTGTGTGCATCGTTGCGGAAGTCAGTTGAAACGACAGCCTCGTTGGTGTATCCGAGAACACCCTTGAGTTCGCCCTCTGAAGCCTCTTTCATTGCAGCGCAGATTTCCTCGTAAGTGCAAGCAGTCTTAAGCTCGCAGGTAAGGTCTACGAAGGAAACGTCTGAAGTAGGCACGCGGAGTGACATACCGGTAAGTTTGCCGTTGAGTTCAGGAAGAACTTTACCCACAGCCTTTGCAGCACCTGTTGAAGAAGGGATGATATTCTCAAGAATACCACGGCCGCCTCTCCAGTCTTTCTTAGAAGGACCGTCTACAGTCTTCTGTGTTGCAGTAGCTGCGTGAACAGTAGTCATGAGACCTCTTACGATGCCGAACTTGTCGTTGAGCACTTTGGAGATAGGTGCAAGACAGTTGGTTGTGCAGGATGCGTTGGAGATGATAGTCTGACCTGCATAAGTCTTGTCATTGACACCGTAGACGAACATAGGAGTAGCGTCCTTTGAAGGAGCTGACATGATGACCTTCTTCGCACCTGCCTTGATGTGTGCGGAAGCGAGTTCCTCTGTAAGGAAGAAACCGGTAGACTCAACTACAACGTCCACTCCGAGAGCGCCCCAGGTAATCTGTGAAGGATCTTTCTCAGCGAAAACCTGAATCTTGTTACCGTCTACGATGAGATAGTTGCCCTCGACTTTGATGTCATGGTTGAACTGACCATGTACAGAGTCATACTTCAGCATGTATGCAAGATAATCTGCATCGAGAAGGTCGTTAATACCTACAACCTGAATGTCGTCAGAGAAATTCTCTACGGCTGCACGGAATACCATACGGCCGATACGGCCGAATCCGTTGATACCAAGTTTAATCATCTTAAATAAAATTTATTAAAAAGTTACTGTTTTTCACAAACACCGCAATTATCTCAAAAATTGCGCCGCAAAAATAGGAATTTTTATGAAATAATAAAACTATATTTGCATAAAAATAGGATATACATGAACATATTGATTACGAATGACGACGGCTATTCGTCGAAAGGCATACATATACTCGCCGAGATTCTGAAACCTTACGGAAACATTGCTGTCATCGCTCCTATGACGGCACAGTCCGGGATGTCGATGGCCGTGTCACTGGGAGCCAGACGGATTATGTTCAAGGAACTGTCGTCCGAAAACTTGTCTGACGGCAAGGGAGGTTTCAGAAACGAGCGCTGGGCATATCTGGACGCGACCCCGGCAAGCTGCGTGAAATTCGCATTGAGCACCCCCTGGCTCGGCTGGATTCCGGATGTCGTTGTCTCCGGCATCAACCACGGAGCGAACACCTCCACAGCGTCATGCTATTCAGGCACATTGGGGGCGGCTGCAGAAGCTGCTGTCAATCATTTGCTCGGCATAGGGGTATCACTCTGCAGCGAGAGTCCTGACGGGGACTTCTCCTCCGTCATCGAACGTTTTCCGCGCATTTTCGAAAAGCTCGTCGAAATCCCGAGAACCAATTACATGACCTACTACAATGTCAATTTCCCCGACGTACCATCAAGTGAAGTCAAAGGCATAAAGACGGGATATATGGGCAGAGGAAGATGGATCAGGGAATTCAAACTGCTTGAAGCGGACAAGAACGGCACAGGGGAAAGCATATACCGCATGAGCGGCGACTTTGTGAGCGAGAACTGCAATGACTGCGAAGCCGACCACCTTATCACTGAAAACAATTATATTTCACTTGTTCCGCATACCATCGACAGCACCGACTACAACCAGCTGAAACAACTGGAATCCGTCGTATTCTGAAACCGCCGAAACACAGGAAAGCATGAAATACTACATCATAGCCGGCGAGGCTTCCGGAGACCTGCACGGAGGCAATCTTATGGAAGGCATATATCAGTCAGACCCGGCAGCGGAGATACGGTTCTGGGGCGGAGACTGCATGGAAAAGACCTTTTCAGAGCACAGCAGAGCAAAAGACGGCTGCGGACTTGTGAGACACTACCGCGAGGGGGCAGTAATGGGCATCGCGGACGTCTTCGCCAAAGCGGGGAAACTGCTGACGAACCTGAGCGACTGCAAAAAGGACATTCTCGACTTCGCTCCCGACTGCGTCATACTCATCGACTACCCCGGATTCAATTTCAAAATCGCCGGATTCGCATACAGGAAAGGTCTGAAAGTCATATATTACATAGCCCCGAAAGTCTGGGCGTCGAGGGAAGGGAGGATAAGGAAACTCAAAAAATATGTTGACAGGCTCTATATAATCTTCCCGTTCGAGATTCCGTATTTCAAGTCGAAAGGGGTCAGTTTCGTCTACAAGGGCAATCCGCTTGTGGACGCCGTGGACAAGTCTGCAGCGGTTCTCGAGTCGAGAGAGCGTTTTCTCGGCAGATGCGCTTTGGAGGACAAGCCTGTAATCGCCCTTCTGGCAGGCTCCCGAAAAGGAGAAATCAGCACGATGATGCCTGTGCTCATGGAATTTGCAGACCGCATGCACGGCATAAGGGAATACAGCGGATGGCAGTTCCTCGTGGCCGGAGCACCGGGAAGAAGCATGGAGGACTACTCCCCCTATCTCGGAGGCCGGGAATATGTGAAAGTGCTTTTCGGAGAAACCCAGAGCATAGTCCGCAATGCCGAGGCCGCCGTGGTCAATTCCGGTACTGCCTCCTTGGAAACAGCACTTTTGGGCACTCCGCAGGTAGTTGGATTCATCTTCGGCAGCAATCTCACCTTTGCCATCGCCAAGAGAATCGTGAAGGTCAAGTTCATCAGTTTAGGCAACCTGATTCTCGGACATCTCGCGTTCCGCGAACTGCTGCAGAAAGACTGCAACGCACCAGCCCTCGTAGAAGAGGTCAGGAGGCTGATTGAAGACGGAGGTTACCGGAAAAAAATGCTTGACGACT